>NZ_CP040908.1:2420000-2720000 GCF_013488205.1 Empedobacter falsenii
CGCGTTCGCTCGCCACTACTTACGGAATCTCAATTGATTTCTTTTCCTATTGGTACTTAGATGTTTCAGTTCCCAACGTTCGCTCTCACTTACGTGAGTGACATGTCTTCAACATGCCGGGTTGTCCCATTCGGAAATCTACGGATTAATGCGTATGTGCCGCTCCCCGTAGCTTATCGCAGCTTATCACGTCCTTCATCGCCTCTCAAAGCCTAGGCATCCGCCGTACGCCCTTTGTAACTTTTTTCTCGATTTAACCGTCATATTATTGAGCGGTTATGTTAATCTTACTCGTTTTCTTGATTAATTGTATACCTTATATAAACTTTGATTTATCTCTAAATCTGTTTTGATTGTATGTTTTTTTTCAATAATGTCAATGAACTCTTCTATTAGTCATAAAAACTAATTTTGTGGAGAATATCGGAGTCGAACCGATGACCTCTTGCGTGCAAGGCAAGCGCTCTAGCCAGCTGAGCTAATCCCCCTCTTTTTACGTATTACGTAGAACGTTTAACGTTGTACGTTTGTAGTCTCAGGCAGACTCGAACTGCCGACCTCTACATTATCAGTGTAGCGCTCTAACCAGCTGAGCTATGAGACTCTTTAATACTCTTAAAGAGTGGTCTTTTTAGTTGTAAGATTTTAGTATTGAGAGATAAGTATTTAGATTTATCTAAGTTCTCAATTCTAATATCTAACTTCTAATATATTTATATAATACTACAGAATAAAAAGCCGAATCAAAATCAATCTTCTACTAATAGAAGAAAATTCGTCGTTCTCTAAATATGAGATGTTCCAGCCGCACCTTCCGGTACGGCTACCTTGTTACGACTTAGCCCTAGTTACCAGTTTTACCCTAGGCAGCTCCTTTTACGGTCACCGACTTCAGGTACCCCCAGCTTCCATGGCTTGACGGGCGGTGTGTACAAGGCCCGGGAACGTATTCACCGCATCATGGCTGATATGCGATTACTAGCGATTCCAGCTTCATAGAGTCGAGTTGCAGACTCCAATCCGAACTGAGATAAGTTTTTGAGATTCGCATCTTGTTGCCAAGTAGCTGCCCTCTGTACTTACCATTGTAGCACGTGTGTAGCCCAAGACGTAAGGGCCGTGATGACTTGACGTCGTCCCCACCTTCCTCGCGGTTTGCACCGGCAGTCTCATTAGAGTCCCCGTCTTTAAACGCTGGCAACTAATGATAGGGGTTGCGCTCGTTGCAGGACTTAACCTAACACCTCACGGCACGAGCTGACGACAGCCATGCAGCACCTTGCATTCTGTCCGAAGAAAAATCTATTTCTAGATCTGTCAAATTGCATTTAAGCCTTGGTAAGGTTCCTCGCGTATCATCGAATTAAACCACATGCTCCACCGCTTGTGCGGGCCCCCGTCAATTCCTTTGAGTTTCATTCTTGCGAACGTACTCCCCAGGTGGGATACTTATAACTTTCGCTTAGCCACTGAATCCGAAAATCCAACAGCAAGTATCCATCGTTTACGGCGTGGACTACCAGGGTATCTAATCCTGTTCGCTCCCCACGCTTTCGTCCATCAGCGTCAGTTTATGTTTAGTCACCTGCCTTCGCAATTGGTGTTCTGCGTAATATCTAAGCATTTCACCGCTACACTACACATTCCAGCAACTTCAACATCACTCAAGACTAACAGTATCAATGGCAGTTTCATAGTTAAGCTATGAGATTTCACCACTGACTGATTAATCCGCCTACGGACCCTTTAAACCCAATAAATCCGGATAACGCTTGCACCCTCCGTATTACCGCGGCTGCTGGCACGGAGTTAGCCGGTGCTTATTCTTCTGGTACCTTCAGCTACTTACACGTAAGTAGGTTTATCCCCAGATAAAAGTAGTTTACAACCCATAAGGCCGTCATCCTACACGCGGGATGGCTGGATCAGGCTTCCACCCATTGTCCAATATTCCTCACTGCTGCCTCCCGTAGGAGTCTGGTCCGTGTCTCAGTACCAGTGTGGGGGTTCACCCTCTCAGGCCCCCTAAAGATCATCGTCTTGGTGAGCCGTTACCTCACCAACTAACTAATCTTACGCATGCCTATCCTACTGCGATAAATCTTTCAAAAATTCATGATGCCATGATTTCTATTATAAAGTATTAATCCTCCTTTCGAAGGGCTATCCTTTTCAGTAGGGCAAGTTGCATACGCGTTACGCACCCGTGCGCCGGTCTCTAGTTAGCAAGCTAACTATACCCCTCGGCTTGCATGTGTTAAGCCTCCCGCTAGCGTTCATCCTGAGCCAGGATCAAACTCTCCATTGTAATTTTTCTTTTGGTATTGCTACCTATGTTTTTACAACTTCGAATTTCCTATAGCTCCATTATTCAAGGATTGACTTCGTTTTATTCGGCTATTTTTTCTTCTGTATATTTTATAATTTCAAATGAACTTCTCATTTAGCAAACCCTCTCGGTATTTGCGATTGCAAAGGTAATACTTATTTTTTAACTAACAAATTTTATTTCGAAAATTTTTAAAGTTTTTATTTTAATAAGTCAATTTTACTTTCGCTCTCAAACCCCTCTCGGAATCGGTTCGCAAAGGTAATACTTATTTCTAAACTCGCAAATTTATTTTTAAATAAATTTTGTCGCTATATAAGTCCCTATGTCAATTTCAACACTACTCGTCTTTCGTATTGCGGTTGCAAATATACGCACCATTTTTCCGTTTTTCCAAACCATCTTTACATTTATTTTACATTCTTCTCTTAAGTTATTGGTATGATGGGAAATATTTTTTGAAATGTTTGACGGTTTACGCTAAACGGCAGACGAAATAGAGAAAAACGAAGAGTTAAAAATGGAAAATTGTGGGAATTTATCTATAAACTCGGAATAACAACATCTTTATATATACATTCATTTTGTCTTGATACAAAACATTTGAGATTAAGAGGAAAAATCATGAGATGATTTTGGGTATTAAAATCAAGACCTCAACAAAAAACCTAAAATGATTCATTCTGCGCGAAAAGATTTAAAAACCTATCGGCTAAATCTTTTTATTCGCTGCGAATTTCTTCATTTATGAACGCCTTTTTATTGAATGGTCATTTTTTCGATTTAGTCAAAAATAAGAAAATTTATTTTTGATTATTTGGATATGATGCCGAAACGAGTTCAGCAGGACTGAATAGAGATAGTTTTATAAAGAAGTTTTATGATAGTTTATATCATATATAGTATACTTTTTAATTTTCAAAAATTAAAACTTAGAACTTATTATTCACAACTCGAAAACACCCCTATAATCCCCTCAAGGGGATATTCTTTTTGTTAGTTTTTACTACAAGTGAATGATTAGACGATGATGATTTGCTGATTAAAACAAAGCAACAGCAGGTACTTTGTGGTTAACGACTCGGGAGGAATTTCGCGAAAGCGGAATTATTAGTATACGTTAAAATAAAAAAGTTTAAAATGGTTTTCGTAAATTTGAGAAGCAAGCTTCTCCTCTACTTCATTTATCAACCAAATAGATAGTACAACTATGAAAAAAATATTAGTTTGTTTAATTTTAGTGATGACGCAAATGAGTTATGGACAACAATTTTTGACTGCAGAACAATCGGATCCAAAGAATTTTAATTGGATAAAAGGGTTTCCACCTGCAAAAGAAGATATTTTGTCCGCTATAGATGGTAGCTTTTTTAACTTTCCAGCTTTACGATATAGCGTTTGTCATATGCGCGAATTTTTCCCAACTGTAAATGTCGCTTCGGCACAAGAAAACAGATATACTTGGAAAACTAAATTGGATCAATCCATTGATAATGTGACTTTCACTCCTTTAGAAAGTAAAAAAACTATGACATGGAAAGAATCTTTGCAAAAAAATTATACCGATGGAATTATTGTTTTACACAAAGGTGCTATTGTTTATGAGAATTACTTTGGAGAACTAAACAAAAATGGAACTCATGCCTTGATGTCTGTGAGTAAAACCTTGACAGGAACTTTAGGCGGAATGTTAGTTGCCGAAGGTATTCTAGATGAGAATAAAAAATGTAGTGATTATATTCCTGAATTGAAAACCTCAGCTTTTGGTGATGCTACGATTCGTCAAGTTTTGGATATGACAACTGCTTTGCAATATAGTGAAGATTACAGCGATCCGAATGCTGAAGTGTGGGCTTTTTCGGCTGCTGGAAATCCTTTTCCTAAACCTGCTAATTATAATGGACCTACAAATTATTATGATTATTTGAAAACAGTCAAGAAAAATGGTAAACATGGTGAAGCTTTTGGTTATAAAACGGTGAATACTGATGTGATGGGTTGGATTATTACAAAAGTATTGAATAAACCTTTGGCTCAAATTCTATCTGAAAAATTTTGGGAACCATTGGGAACAAACTTTGATGGATATTACCAGATTGATGGTGCTGGAATTGCTTTTGCAGGAGGTGGTTTTAATGCAAACCTTCGAGATTTAGCGATGTTTGGAGAAATGATAAGAAACAATGGTTACTTTAATAATCATCAAATTTTGCCTAAAAAATTGGTTGAGGAAATCAAAAAAGGAGGAAATCAAAAAGCTTTTGAAAAGGCAAATTATAAACTTCTAAAAGGCTGGAGCTACAAAGATATGTGGTGGGTAACGAATAATGAGCATCAAGCATTTATGGCGCGTGGCGTTCATGGTCAAGCGATTTATGTTGATCCAAAAGCGGAAATGGTTATTGTGCGATTTGCTTCCAATCCGGTTGCATCGAATAGTGCGAACGACCCGTATTCGTTACCAGCTTATCATGCTGTTGCAAAATATTTATTGACTAAATAACAAAAAGCTCAACTAATGTTGAGCTTTTATTTTATATGATAATTTGTTCGAATTAATCTTCTGATTCTTCTACTTCCGATTGTAAGCCTTCTCCAAATTCACTTAAAGCTGAATTTAATGAAATCTCTGTACAATACTTAGATCCTAAATCTAATCCTTTTTGTAAAAACTCTTCCGCTTTTTCCTTTTCTCCTGTAAAATAGTAATACGTATAAAATAATCCGTATCCATCTGGATTTCCTAAATCTAATACACGTTGGGCCAATTGCTGTAACTCTTTATTAGGTTTTAATTTCAACTCTTCTGTTGCACTTAATGTCTCGAAAACACCACCAGATTGTTCAGCAAATTTATAGGCAAAAACTACTTTACAACTTTCATCAAAACCTTCTTTACACAATTTTGCATTTGCAGCTTCATTTTCTTTTAATTTTTTAATTAAACTTTCTTCATCAAAATCAAATAAATAGCTTGCATTATTTTTAAAATTGATATCATAATTCTGAGCCATCCAATTTGCACGTTGTGCTAATTTAGAATCTGATTGAGGTTTATTTTCGAAAGATTTCAAATTTGATTTATACACTTTTTTATCCACCCAATCTGAAATTCCTTTTAATTGATTTTTCTCTTTTTTGAAGATAAAAACCGTTTTTTCGACAAATATTATAACCGAATCATTGCGTTCTGTAAATTCGTAACCAACCTCATCAAATTCACCGATTGTTACTCTTCCTTTTCCATCAAATTTCAATGGATTATATAATTCATCTTTTGCTTTTGTTGTAAAAACGCCTTCTAACGTATTAGTCGCTTGTTGAGCAAAAAGTGCTGACACCATAAAGAATGTTGTCAATAAAAATAGTTTTTTCATTTTTTAGAAAGTCTCAATTAATATTACGCCAAAAATAAACGTTTTAATTCGTCTAAAACTCACTAATTATAGTTAAAAATTAAAAAAGTCGCTCCAAATATAGAGCGACTTCAAGTATTAAATATCTAAAACGAAAGATTACTCTTCCCATTCTTCTTTTATTTGTCGCGCTTCATAATCTGCAACCATTTCTGCTTCATAATCTACTTTTTCTCCTTTTGAGAATCGACGAATTGCACTATCGAATAATGAATAAACCACAGGAACAATAATTAAGGTTAGGAATAATGAGGAAACTAATCCACCGATAATTACCCATGCCAAACCGTTGTTCATCTCTGCTCCTGCTCCTTCTGCTAATGCAATTGGAATCATACCAAAAACCATGGCGATAGTTGTCATTAAAATTGGACGAAGACGTGCATGATTGGCTTGTACCAAAGCATTGTGCGTTGTTTCGCCAGCTTCTTTTCTATGATTTGTAAAATCGACCAATAAAATCGCATTTTTACACACCAAACCAATTAACATAATCATTCCGAGAATCGTGAAGATATTCAACGAATTATTAGTTAAAGCTAAAACCACAAAGACACCAATTAATGATAATGGAATCGAAAACAAAACCACGAAAGGATAAATAAACGAATCATACAAAGCAACCATCACCAAATAAACTAAAATAATTGCTGCTAATAATGCGTAACCTAATGTACCAAAACCTTCGGATTGATTTTCTTCATCTCCACCCCAAACATACGATACACCGGTTGGTTTTTTACTATCAATTTTTTGTAAACTATTTTTGAAATCAGTAACAATATCACCCGTTGTACGACCAACAGATTGCGCTTGCACAGTTACAGAAGGTGTTTTATCACGACGCTCTAAGAAACTTGGTCCAGAACTTTGTGTAACCGTTGCAAATTGATCCAAACGAATTTGTTGTCCTTTATCATTCACAAATATCAAACTACGAACGTCATCGATATTCGAACGATTAAAATCATTGTACTGAATATTAATATCATATTCGTATTCACCCGCTCTAAATTTACCATCTGTATTTCCAGAGAAAGCAGTTTGCATGGTTAAACCAACTGTTTGTAAATTCAATCCTAAAGCAGACATTTTATCACGGTCAACTTGCACATTAATTTCAGGATTTCCGGCTTCTGTCGTTAATTTCACTTCCGAAGAACCCTTAATTTGTTCTAATTCGTGTTTTGCTAATTCAGCAAATTTCATGGCGCTTTCTAAATTTGGACCTGTCACAACCAACGCTATTGGCGCTTGTTCCGCTCCAATCAAACCAACTGGAACAGTTTTAACCTTAGCACCAACTAATTCTTTTTCTAATTCGCGTTTTACTTTTGCCGCATAAATAAATGAATTGTCTTCACGCTCTGATTTATCATTTAAAATAACGTCTATTTCTGCTTTATAAGCTGTTGCTTGTGCTGCTCCAAATCCTTCGGAACTTTGACCAACAGTTGTAATCATATCAACAACTTCTTTTTTATCACGTAAAAACTTTTCTGCTTTTTGCGTCATAAAATTTGATTCCTCTATTGTTGCATCTTTTGGTAACTCTATTTGAACTAGGAATTCACCTTTATCTGTTTTAGGGAAGAATTCACCACCGATATATTTTCCTCCCATTAAAACTCCAATAACTGCAAATAAAACGATAAATACCCCAATAAAAACTCCAATTCTACGAACGGTAGATTTTAAACACCATTCTAACATATCAGAAATGAAGTGGGTAAATTTCATTAATTGTTTTTCGAACCAAAGAATAAATTTCTCAAAAATATTTTTCCCTGTGATATGTTCTAATTTCCCGAAACGAGAAGACAACCAAGGAACAATTGTAAATGACGACAATAAGGATAGTAAGGTTGCGATAACGACTGTCACACAAAACTGTGCAATAATATTCGCCACCAAACCTGTACTCATTGCAATTGGTAAGAATACCACGACAATTACCAATGTAATAGCAGTTACGGTAAATCCAATTTCTTTTGCCCCATCGTATGAAGCTCTAATTTTCGATTTTCCCATTTCCATGTGACGGTAAATATTCTCTAAAACAACGATGGCATCATCCACCAAAATTCCCACTACAAGTGATAAACCAAGTAACGACATCAAGTTTAAGGTATACCCCATTAAGTACATTCCGATAAAAGTCGCAATTAACGATGCTGGAATAGAAACCATTACAATAAAAGCATTACGAATACTATGTAAAAACAAAAGCATTACAATTGCAACTAAAACAACTGCTAAAACTAAATCGAAAATAACGTGATCTGCCGCAGCCAATGTAAAATCAGACGTATCATTTACAATCTGAATTTTAAGTCCTTCTTTCTTATAATCTGTTTCAACTTTTTTGATGGTTTCTTTCATCAATTCAGAAACAGCCACCGCATTTGCATCTGATTGTTTTACAACCTGAACAATAATCGCAGAACTCTGATTAACACGTGCAATTTTTTCTACTTCTTTCTGAGAATCTTGCACAAAAGCAACTTCCGATAAACGAACTTGAATTCCATTATTCGAAGAAATTACCAAATTATTTAATTCATCAACTGATTTATATTTTCCAGAAAGACGAATAATTGTAGAGTTTTCACGTGTTTTTACACTTCCTGTTGGGAAATCTAAATTCGAAGTTAAGATTGCTTGCTGAACTTGAGGCACAGATAATCCATAACCTTTCAATTTCACAGGATCTAAACTTACTTGAATTTCACGTTCTTGTCCTCCAATCAAATTTACTTGCGCAACACCTGTCACACGTGATAAAACTGGTTCTATTTTTTTATCTAACAAATCATACAAATCTTTTTCTGTCAACTTATCAGACGTTACACCAGCTGTAATAATTGGTAAATCACTTAACGAGAATTTCGTCAAAGAAGGCGGATCTACATCATCAGGTAAATCTTTCTCAATGGCATTAATCTTACGTTGCGCATCATTCAACGCTAAATCTGCATTTGCATCAGAATTCAACGTAACCATTACAACTGATAAACTTTCGTAAGATTTCGATTCTACTTTCTTTACATTTTCTAAGGCTGCAACCGCATCCTCTATCTTTTTGGTTACAGAATTTTCAACTTCGTTTGGAGAAGCTCCAGGATAAACCGTTGAAATCGTAACAACATTCGTTTCAAATTTTGGGATTAATTCGTATCCCATTTGCGTATAACTAAACAATCCTCCCAAAGTCAAAATCGTGAATAACACGATAATCATTGTGGGACGTTTAATTGATATTTCTGCTATTTTCATGGAAATCTATCTTACTTTACAACTTTTACTTTCGTTCCATCTTTCAGATTAATCTGACCACTTGTCACGATTTCAGCTCCATCTTTAATTCCACTAATAATTTCAACTTCAGTTCCAACTGTTTTTCCAATCACAACTTTCGTTAATTTTGCTGTATTATTTTCAACCACGAAAACTTGTCCAGAACTAATTCCATTTACGAAAGCATTTGCTGGAACAACCAATACATTTTTACCTGCATTTACATCATCTTTTGTCGAGAATACTGCCGTTCCGTACATACCAGCTTTTAAACCAGAATTATTCGAAACTTGAATTTCTACTGGAAAGTTTAATGAAGCATCTGCTTTAGGCGCAATAAAAGAAATTCTCCCTGCAAATTCTTGATCTGGAAAAACACTAGCCAATACTTTGATTGTTTGTCCTACTTTCAAATTCACAACTTCAGCTTCTGTTACTGTAACTTGTAATTTTAGTTTTGATACATTTACAATATCAAACATTTGAGAACCTGGCGCTACTACAGATCCTGGCTCTATGTAACGCTTGTTAATCACACCAGAAATAGTTGCTTTTACATTCGTATCACGCACACGCAAATTTTGCGCAGAAACCGCTGCTCTTGCATTTTTTAATTGCAAACGCGAATTATCTAATTGTTGCTTTGTTACACCTCCCGTTTTATAAGCATTTTCGTAACGTTGATTGTCAATAATTGCATTTTGAAGATTATTTTGCGCTTGCGTAACATCAACTTCAATTGCATCTTTTTTGATTGTTGCCAATGTTTGACCAACAGAAACATAACTCCCTTCATCTACCAATACACGAACAATTCTTCCTGAAATTTCTGAAGGAAAACTCATTTCCTGAAATGGCGCAAACGTTCCGTTTGACGTATAATCTGTATTTAAGCTTTCGTATTTTGCTTTAATTGTATTTACCACAACCTCATCGTTACTAGCATTTACAATCGCAACTTCCTCTTCTTGCTTCGCTTTGTTATTTTTGATGATGTAAACTGCTCCACCAATCAAGCCAGCAGCAATTAATATATAAAGTAAAGTTTTTACTGATTTCATAAATCGGTTCTATTATTGAATTAATATTTTTAAATCTCCTTTTGCTTTGATTAATGCGATTTCGGCAATTTTATATTCTAACAAAGCATTTGAGTAATTATTTCTAGCATCTGTCAACGCATTTTCAGCGTCTAAAATTTCTGTCAAATTAGCTAAACCTTGTTGGTAATTATTTTGTGTATTTGCAAGTACTTTTTCTGCCAACGATACATTTTCTTCTTGAATATCGACACTTTTTAACGCATTTTCAATTTGCGCTTTTGCATTTTGATATTCTAAACTCAAACCAAGTTTTGTGTCATTCATTTGTTCTTCGATATCCAACAAATCAATTTCTGCTTGATTAATTTTTGCTTTTGTAGCTCCACCAGAAAAAATCGGAACTTTAACACTCAAACCAATCGAAGCCAAATCTGACCAGATGTAACTTTTCGAAGTAATAAATTTTTCACCAAAACCTTGCAATCCATAATTTCCAGCTAAACCAACAGTTGGATATAAATTTGCTCGCTCCGCTTCTTTCGCAAAACCTAACAATTCTTTTTGTTTCGATAAAACTTTAAATTCGGTTCTATTTTCAACATCTATTTGATCTTCCAACAAAACTAAATTTGGCGTAATTGTTTCTTCTGTTAAGCTAATTGGTTGCTCAATTGGATAACCCATATAGAATTTCAACGCATTTTTGTTGATTTCAACTGCATTTACCAACTGTTGACGCGAAGAAGAAATATTATTTAATTGCACAACAATTCGGTCTAAATCAATTGGTTTTGCCAAACCATTATCCACTAAACTTTTGATTACATTTCGAACTTTATTTGTGTTTTCGTAACTTTTTTCAATCGTTTTTAATTTTTCTTCTTGAATAAAAACTTGATAATACGCATTTGCTACACGCTCAATAATTTGTTCGTCTGTTAAATCTGCATTCACCTGATAGAATTCGCGTGTTGTTTTCGCCGCTTTCAAACCTGTAAAAACACGTTGATCGAACAATGTTTGATTTACCGTAACACCTAAACTCGAATTCCATGGTTGTCCCATTTTAATCACAGTTGTTTGTCCTCCCATTGTCAACGCCATTTCTTGTACAATTGGGTTATACTGCAAACCTGCATTCGCATTCACTTGCGGCAAAGCTCCTGCTCTGGCTTCATCAATTTTGTATTCGGCTTTTTTGATTGCCAAATCTGCACGTTTTGCATCTGCTTTGTTTTCTAACGCAAAATTTACTGCATCTTTAAGTGCTATAATTTCTTGCGCATTTGCAGAACTCATCAACGCTACAATCGCTATAGAAAGTAATTGTTTTAACCTTTTCATTGATATATTAATTATTAAAAAGTGTATTGAGAATAATTTCTTTTCGATCAGAAAGAATACGTTTGAAATCTTCGTCGCTCAATTTCAAATCCAATTGAAGAAGTGGACGAATTGTAAACGGATAATTGACCAACGAAATCATGTTTAACAAAAACTGAAGTGGTTCCATCTTTTTTATCGTTCCTTTTTCCATTTCTTCCTCTAATCTTTCGTAAAAAACATTTACAACGACATCCAAATCATCTTTCATTAACTTAGAACACATTGTATTATTTTTATTCATTTCGGTAACGATGTAGGTTTCCAAATATGGATATTTGATTGATGTTGCAATAGAATCCTCTATAAATTCGCCAATCAGATCTTTGATGTCTTTATCACGATCAAAAATTGCACGTGATTTTTCATGACTAACCATTTTTGCTTCATCAAAAATGATATTAATTAAGTTATTTCTTGATCTAAAATAATAATTAATCAAAGTTCTATTCACCTTTGCTTCATCTGCAATTTCTTGTGTTGTCGCGTGAAATTTACCTTCGGTAAAAAACATTTTTTTGGCTGTTTCTTTGATTAATTCTTCTGTTTGATCTTTCATTTTTGTATCGAATTCTATATTTAACAAATTTGTTAAACAAAAGTATTAATATTTTTTGTTAATACAAATACTTATTTAACTTTTTTGTCAAAATTTGAAGTCAAATATAATTTCCTCTGAAAATTTTCTTCTTAAATTTGCTTGATGAAAGAACAATATGATTTGATTATTGTAGGCGCCGGACCAATTGGGCTAGCTTGTGCAATAGAAGCGAAAAGAAATAATCTTTCTTATTTAATTATTGAAAAAGGTGCTTTAACAAATAGTTTGTACAACTATCCTTTGTATATGACATTTTTTTCGACTGCCGAACGATTAGAAATTGGAGAAATTCCGTTCAATTGTATTGAGACAAAACCTGGTCGACAAGAGGCGTTAGAATATTATCGAAACATTCATAAATATTTCAAATTCAATCTAAATCTATACGAAGAAGTTGAAACGATTAATAAAGTTGAAACAAATCATTTCGAAGTTAAAACATCAAAAAATAACTATTCAACTAACAATATAGTCCTTGCAACTGGTTTTTATGACATTCCAAACTTAATGAATATTGAAGGTGAAAATTTGCCAAAAGTTCATCATTATTACAAGGAAGCTCACCCTTATTCTTTTCAGAACGTAGTGGTTGTTGGAGCGAATAATTCTTCTGTTGATGCAGCTTTAGAATGTTATCGAAAAGGTGCAAATGTAACAATGGTGATTCGCGGAGAAGGTTTTACGCATCGACTAAAATATTGGGTTCGTCCAGATATCGAAAATCGAATTGCAGAAGGAAGTATCAAAGCTTATTTCAACTCGAATATTACTTCTATTGACGAAAATCAAGTTCATATCAAAACACCAGAAGGTGATATTTCAATTGAAAATGATACCGTTTTAGCTTTAACTGGTTATCATCCAAATTTCAATTTTTTGGAGAACTGTGGAATAACTTTCAGTGATGATGAATTGAAAACACCAACTTACAATCCCGAAACAATGGAAACAAATGTGGATGGTTTATATTTGGCAGGCGTTGTTTGTGGTGGTATGTTGACAAATATTTGGTTTATTGAAAATTCGCGCGTACATGCACAGCAAATTGTTGAGGCAATTTTAGCAAAAAATAATAAATAAAAGTTTCTGTATCAATCAGAACATAAAAATAAAAATAACATGAAAGACCTTTTCGGACAGGCAATTTTAGATTATCAAACCAATCATTCGCCCGAAGATCTCTATACCGAAACATCAATTTCAGAATTAGATGTGATGCCAATTGATTATCTTTTTAGAGATTATGATGACATGCCAATTTTGGAGCAAAAAGCATTGGATTTATCAAAAGGAAAAATCTTAGATGTTGGTTGTGGAGCGGGTTCTCATTCACTTTATTTGCAAGAAAAAGGGTTGGATGTTTTAGCAATTGATATTTCTCCGAAAGCGATTGAAGCTTGTTTATTGAGAGGAATCAACAATGCAAAAGTTCAGAATTTCCTTGAAATCAATGAAGCTGAGAAATTTGATACGATTCTATTTTTGATGAACGGAACTGGGATTTTTCAGAATTTAGTTTTAATTAATGTTTTCTTGGATAAAATCAAAAATTTATTAACCGAAAATGGTCAAGTTTTGATTGATGGAACCGACATTATTTATATGTTTGATGAAGACGAAGATGGTGGAAAATGGATTCCAAGTAATGGAAATTACTATGGTGAATTAGATTTTACGGTTCATTATAAAGGCGAGCAAGAAGAACCTATTCAATGGTTGTATTTGGATTTTGACACGTTAAAAAATGCGTGCGAATATCATCAACTAAAATGTACAAAAATAAAAACCGAAGGAGATTCTTATTTAGCAAAAATTACTTTGTAAAATATCGTTTCGATAATAAAATACAAACTCATTAGTTCATTAGAATTAGTGAGTTTTTTTGTGTTAAACATTAACTAATTTTAGCAAAAGTTTAATCTTTCTAAAAGGTTATTTTTATTAATTTTAGAAAACTCATACTAACACAAACTTATATGAAAACTATTCACGTCAATGTGAAACAATTGGGCAAAAAACATCCAATTCTTGCCGAATTACCTATACAACTTAATACAACAAAAGATACAATTTCTGTTCATGAGCTTCTTGATTTTATAGTTCAACAACAAGTTGAAGAATACAATCAAAAACCGATAGAAAAAGAAGATATTGATACAGAAAAACTTCCTAAAGAAAACTATTTACCACTTCTAATTGAATCAGGTAAAGTAAGTTTTTCTAGTATTTATAACGAAAACAAAGCTGATTTATCCAAAGCACAAGAAACAGCAAAACAAGCTTTTGAAGACGGAATGTTTGCGATTTTCTTAGGAGAAGAACAAATAGAAGATTTAGCTGAAGAAGTTTCATTAACAACTAATCAATCTTTTACATTTATACGACTTACTTTCCTTGCTGGAAGCTACTGGTAGAACGAACAAAACTCAAAACATATGCCTACACTTATTGAAATTTTGACTCCATTTGAGACAAAAAACAAAACGAAAGAGCTAGAAAAAAAATTAAAAAAATCCTCAGAACTTTCTCTTTTACCTAAATCTATCAAAAAAGAAGTTGCCGAATTAGGATTATTAATTCTAAAAGGTAACACGGATTATTACTCAGAAATTGATTACGGAACCAAACAATTTTTCAAATTAAAAGAATTAATTTCTGACAATATCTGGGAAGATAAAAAATACTATAAATTATTAGAACTTTTTTATGGTGAAGAATTGGCTCCTTATGTAAAAAATAGTTGGAACAAAATGTCTCAACATATTTACCAATCGGGATATTACAGACGATCTTTTCGAGCACCTAATCAAAAAGATTACATTCTTGTCAAGCAGATCAATTTTCTACGAAATTTATTGACAAAACCTTCTCAATACACTTCCGAAGGCTATAAATACTATGATTTACCAATTGTTGAGCAAATTAGATATTCTTCTGACATCGGTATTAATGATAGTTACACATTGATTTGGTCTGAAATGATTGACCAAGGAAATCAACAGATTTATCAATTAATGGAAGATATTATTTACGGAAAAGATCCTACAGGAAAAGTTTCACGAAATATTATCAAAGCTTTATTAAATTCTCATAAACCTGAAGCTTGGGAATTGGTTGAAAAACTTTTGCTTTCTGCACAACGACAAGAAGGTTTGCGACAAACAATTCTCGAAACCTTAGACGAAACAAGTGTTGGCGCATTACAATCGTTGATAAAAGTTATTATTAATGAAAAATTAGCTCGCTTTTCTTCTGTTGTTCGCGCTGTAGATACGTGGACAGGATTAGGTTGGGAAGCTGAAAAAGAAACAACAATTCGTAATATCTTAGCTTTTGCTGATCAATTTTTGACTCATCCTGAAACCATAGAAAAAGGAATAGAAAGTAAAAACAACAACGAAGTTTATATGGCGCTTTGGTCGCAAGGTGTAACAGATATTGATATTTCATTAAACTATCTAGATAAATTACTTGAAAAAGGAACAATAGAAAAAAAATGTTTGGCTTTAAAATTTGCAAGCGAAACTTCTATTTACGAAAAAGAAATAAGGCTTTATAATAAAGCTTTAGACGAAGTTAATTTACAAGTTTTCTCTTTCTTTTTACCACGAATGATTTCTGTAACTTCATCATTCAAATTTCCTAACGATGATACTTTAATCGGTCTTTTTGATAAAGTTTTACATCTTGCAGAAACAATTCAAGAAAAGGAAAAAACATTCGAAGGAAAAGTATTTTCTTGGTTAAATACAAAATTCTCGAAAGACGATTTATATTCAGTTGCGATTAATTTAATTGGAGAAGACCAAACAAAACTTGAACGAATTCTAGCTCTATTTGATCAATTAAGTCTTTCGTTACGCGAATCTTTAACGCGTTTGGTTTTAAAAGATTTTTACAGTTATTCATATTATTATATGGATCAGAAAAAATCGACAACTAAAGTTTCTGATTTTCAGCGAGAATTTGCATTAAAAGTAATTAAAGATCGAGGCGAAAGTATTGTTGCTTCTGCTTTAAATACATTAAAACATTCAGAATTAAATCAACAAGAAATTGAATCGATTCAAGATTTATTTAAAAGAAAAAGTGCCAATCTTCGCAAACATTTAATTCAATTAATTCTTCTTCAAAATGATGAAATCATTTCAACTTTTACGCAAAATTTAATTGAAAAAGGTGATGCTGAACAGCGTTTGGCGGGATTAGACATTTTATTACAATTAAACAAAGAGAAACGTGCTACTGATTTTATAAAACAAACTGTCAGTTCTTTTAACGAGCGCAAAAAAATCACTGAAAAAGAAACTATTCTTTTAAAACAATTAGATCCAAAAAGTTCTAACGATATTTTATCTATAGAAAATGGTTATGGAATTTACAATCCAGCTAATATTACGCCATTCGAATTACCGAAATTGGATAAAGATTCGGTTTATTTGAAATATACAAAGAAGAATAAATACGGTTTTTCTAAGTCTGAAAACGAAATTGTTAAGAATTTAGAACAATTGAAAGATCTTTATCTTCAAAATAAAGATTACGAATATGAGTATGAAGATTGGAACAATAGCGTAATTACAGATTTGTTGGGAAATAGTTTTAATCCTTTGAAACGAAATACTCAAAACTTAACTGCTGACGAAAAATTTGCAAATTATCCGTTACATGAAACGTGGGAAAAATGGTATTTAGACAGCAAGTTAACACCTATCGATCTTTATTTATTGACGATGGAAGAAGAATGTGATCGAAAAGTTTGGCGAACTATTTTAGAAAATTATGTGTTCTATAACAAAGGAAAAATTCCAAATCCTTTAAAAACTGATTATTATTGGAACAATCCTTTAAAATCAATTTTGTTTATTCTTCAAGAAAAATTCCCGTTTGAAGATGCAAATAATTTCGTTATTGATGCAACAATTCAATTGTTTTCTGCCTTACCAAAAGACGTTATTAATTATCAAAGTAAAAGAGATAAAAACAATTATTATTACAACGAAGAATTTGGAAATGGTTGGCAAAACGAACGCTTTTTTGATGTTTTTCTGAACAAAATAAACCTTATCAATCTAGAAAAAGATGATGTCCAAAAAGTATGGAATATCTACAGATGGCGTCAATACAATGGTTTAGAAGAAAATATAAAATTTAATAAACCACCGCTTTATATTTATTGTTTAGCTTATCAAAATAAATTCATCACAAAAGATGAAATGTACGAAGGAATTCTAGATCCTGATTGTATCAATGAAATCACAAGTGATCGAAAAAATTATCGTTACCAAGGAAGTAAAACCATGCAAGAAGATTTTCCTTTCTTAACTGAAATGATTGAAAATATTCGAGAAAAATTTTTAGATGTTGAATTAAAACGTGGAGATTCTAATACAAATGTCACGCAATTTGTTCAAAGTTTTGAGCATATTTATGGAATAAATCGTTTTGTTGAAATTTTAGATAAACTTGGAAAAGCTAAACTTTTCAAAGGATACATTTATTCTTGGCGTTATACGGATGTTACAAAACAAAAGTTATTTAGTTTCTTAATTAAACGATGTTTACCACTAGAAACTGATACGCAAGAAGAATTCAATCAATTAGTAAAGAAAGCTAAAATTTCAGAAAGTCGTTTAATAGAAGCTTCTGTTTATGCACCTCAATGGCAAAAATTAGTTAGTAATTATTTAGATTGGAAAGGTTTAGACGCCGCGATTTGGTGGATGCATGCACATACAAAAACATCTGGCTATCAAGCTGAAAATGCTGAATTAGAAAGTGAAGTTGCAAAATATTCCTCAATTGATATTCAAGATTTCAAAGATGGGGCGGTTGACAAAGACTGGTTTACAAAAGCATATAAAGAATTAGGAAAATCGCGTTGGGAAATTTTGTACGAAGCTGCGAAATATATTTCTGACGGAAATGGACATCGTAGAGCAAGACTTTATGCAGATACTTTGACAGGAGATTTAAAAATTAGAGAAGTTACAGCCAAAGTAAAAGATAAACGAGATCAAGATTATTTGCGTGTTTACGGTTTGGTTCCATTGAGCAAAACAAATGCAGAAAAAGATGTTTTATCGCGCTATGAATATTTACAACAATTCAAAAAAGAAAGTAGAGAGTTCGGATCGATGAAACAAACAAGCGAAGCTTTAGCTTTGCGAGTTGCTTTAGAAAACTTGGCAAGAAATGCAGGTTATCCAGATCCTATTCGTTTAACTTGGGCAATGGAATCTCAACAGGTTCAGCAAATTTTATCAAAAGATACACAAGTCGAAATTGATGGTACAACAATAGGTTTGATTATTGATGAAGACGGAAAAGCAGATTTGGTAACTTTTAAAGGAGATAAACAATTAAAATCTATTCCACCAAAACTAAAGAAGGACAAAGCAGTTGTAGAACTTACCAATTATCGTAAAACATTGCGAGAACAATTTACTCGTTCGAGAAAAGGTTTAGAAGAAGCGATGATTCGTGGAGATGATTTTTTATTTTCAGAAATTGAAAATCTTTTTTCACATCCAATCATTTCAAAACATTTAGAGAAATTAGTCTTTATTTCAAGCAAAAATACAATTGGTTTTTATGTAAATGGACAATTAAAGGACGCAAAAGGGAATTTACAATCTATTGATTCTACAGAAATGTTCAGAATTGCTCATTGTTATGATTTACATCAAAATTCTGTTTGGATTGATTATCAACATTATTGTTTTGATCAAAAATTAAAGCAACCTTTTAAACAAATTTTTAGAGAATTATATATTCCTACAGCAGATGAACTAAAGGAAAAATCTATTTCTCGTCGATATGCTGGACATCAAGTTCAACCAAAACAAACATTGGCTTTATTGAAAACACGTGATTGGAAAGTTGATTACGAAGAAGGTTTGCAAAAGGTTTTTCACAAAGAAGGTTATCAAGTTAAGCTATATGCTTTGGCAGATTGGTTTTCTCTTGCTGATGTCGAAAGTCCAACTTTAGAAACTATCGAATTTCACTCATTAAAAACACATAAAAATATTCCTTTCGAAGAAATTAATCCTAGAATTTTCTCGGAAGTAATGCGTGATATTGATTTGGTTGTTAGTGTAGCTCATGTTGGCGGTGTTGATCCTGAAGCAAGTCATTCTACAATTGAAATGCGAACAGTTTTATTAAATGAAACGACTCGATTATTCAAACTGAAAAATGTCGAAACAAAAGGAAGTCATGCTTACATAAAAGGAGAAATGGCAGAATATAGTGTACATTTAGGAAGCGCTGTTGTGCATCAAGTACCAGGTTTGTATTTATCTATTTTACCTGTACAATCGCAACATAGAGGTCGAATATTTTTACCTTTTGCTGATGATGATCCTAAATCTGCAGAAGTCATCTCAAAAGTTTTATTATTAGCAAAAGATAGTGAAATAAAAGATCCAACTATTTTAAGTCAAATAAAACGAGAAATAAACTAAATAAAAAAAGCGAAGAGTTTTTATCTCTTCGCTTTTCTTTTTACAAAAAATTGATAATGATATAAAGTTAATCAATAGTTGAACAATTAATTATCTTTTAAAAAATTCATAAATTAGTGGAGATTAAACGCAATTTATGGAAGAACACCTGCCAAAACTCATTACCGATCTTGGATTAATTCTATGTGTAGGCGCTGTGACGACGCTTATTTTCAAACGCATCAACCAACCTCTTGTTTTAGGTTATATTATTGCTGGTTTTTTAGTTGGACCACATTTCGAATATATTCCATCTGTTGCAGAAGAACATAATGTGGAGATTTGGGCAAAAATTGGTGTTATATTTCTACTTTTTAGTCTTGGATTAGAATTTAGTTTCAAAAAATTGCTCAATGTTGGTGGCTCTGCCTCCATCACTGCAATTGTTGAAATTATTTGCATCGTAACCGTTGGTTATTTTGTTGGTCGATTTATGAATTGGTCTACAATGGACAGTATTTTCCTCGGCGGTTTATTAGCCAGTTCTTCTACAACCATTATTATTAGGGCGTTTGATGAATTAGGTTTAAAACGAAAAAAATTCGCGAATGTCGTTTTCGGAATTTTAATTGTAGAAGATATTGTGGTCATTTTATTGATGGTTATGCTTTCTACAATGGCTGTTAGCCAGCATTTTAACGGAGCAGAAATGATTAATTCTTTCGTTAAATTAGGTTTCTTTTTAGCGGTTTGGTTTATTGGAGGAATCTTTATTATTCCAACTTTTCTACGTTCAATTAAGAATTATTTAGATGATGAAACTTTACTAATTATCTCAATTGGGTTATGTCTTGGAATGGTTTACATTGCTGATAGCGTAGGTTTTTCAATAGAATTAGGTGCATTTGTAATGGGTTCTATTCTCGCTGAAACTGTTTATGCAGAAAAAATCGAACATAATTTTCAATCTGTAAAAAATCTATTCGCAACAATTTTCTTTATTTCTATTGGAATGATGATTGATCCCGTTTCGATGTACGAACACAAATGGGCAATTTTGATTGTGACCTTGTTGACGATTTTCGGAAAGTTAATTTTTACCACTTTAGGTGCTATAATTTCAGGACAACCGCTAAAACAATCTGTACAAGTAGGAATGAGCATGGCACAAATTGGTGAATTTGCTTTCATCGTTGCTGGTTTAGGACTTTCTCTTGGTGTAACAAGCGACTTCTTATTTCCTGTTGCAGTTGGTGTTTCGGCAATTACAACATTTACAACACCTTATTTAATAAAATCATCTGACAAAGTTTATACTTTATTGGAAAAAATTCTTCCGCAAAAATTCATTCAAGGTGTTGAAAATTATTCATCTGATACACAACATATTCAAAACGAAAATAAATGGAATAAAATCATCAAACAAACGGTTTCAACAATTTTCATCAATGGAATAATCATTATCGCAATCACATTAATCATAAAAAGCTACGTTTTATTCTTATTAACCGATTGGTTTACCTATTTTGGCGCAAGTTTGGTCAGCCTTACATTGACATTTGTATTGTGTATTCCATTTATTTGGGCAATTATTGGAAATCGTCCAAAAAGAGAAATTATCCGAGAGTTTTGGGATGAATCTAATTACAATCGTGCACCAATTATTGCAATTATTTCTATACGTTTAACTTTAGTTGTAGTTGCTGTAATCTTTATTTATAATCAATTTTTCTCAAGTACAATTGCCTCAATTATTTTGGTTATTGGATTATTGATTACTATGTATTTTCTTTCGAAATATTTCAATCAATTTTACAATTATATTCAAACAAAATTCATTTATAACTTAAATGAACGTGAAATTTTGACTAAAAAAATTGAAGAGAAAAAGAAACAAGATAAATTTCAATATACTTGGGATAACACACACATTTCGGATATGATTGTTCCACAAAATGCGAATTTTATTGGTGTTCCTTTGGGTGAATTGGATTGGCGAACAAAATTTCAGATCAATATTGCCTATATCAAACGTGGGGACCGAATCATTCAGACTCCAAATTCTGAATCAGTTTTATATCCTTTCGATAAAATTGGAATTATTGGAACGGATGAACATATTCAACGATTTGAGAAGTATTTGCAAATTATTGGTGAAACTCCTCCAGAAAATAATGATCTTAAAAATACAGATAATTTTACGTTGGATAAAGTAGTTATTCCGAATGATTTTTGTGTTTTGGAGCATAAATCGATTGGTTGGGTAAAAGATACGGCGAAAGGAATTGTGGTTTCGATAGAGCGCGATGGTAAAATGATTCATAATCCTGATCGAAATGTACCGATTGAACTGGGCGATTATTTGACAATTGTTGCCGATAAGAAAAACTTAAAAAACTTTATTCAGGAGTATCATTTAAAATAAAAGCGAGTAATTTTGCAAGATGCAGCGTAAGATTATTCACATCGATATGGACGCTTTTTTTGCTTCTGTTGAACAACGAGATTTTCCCGAATTAAGAGGAAAATGCATTGCTGTTGGCGGAAATGAAGAGCGAGGTGTGATTGCTACCGCTAGTTACGAAGCTAGAAAATATGGAGTTGGCTCTGCAATGTCCTCTGTTGTTGCAAAGCGCAAATGTCCGCAATTAATATTTGTAAAACCTCGATTTCAAGTTTATAAAGAAGTTTCGAATCAAATTCGTGAAATATTTCTTGAATATACTGATTTGGTCGAACCTTTATCTTTGGATGAAGCTTTTTTGGATGTAACAATTAACCATAAAAACATCGAAATTGCAACGGATATAGCAAACGAAATCAAACAAAAAATAAAAGAACGAACAAATTTGACTGCTTCAGCAGGTGTTTCGTTCAATAAATTTTTAGCTAAAATTGCTTCGGACTATAACAAACCTGATGGACTTTATGTTATTACACCTAAAATGTCTGAAAGTTTTATTGATCAATTACCAATCAAAAAATTTCATGGAATTGGAAAAGTAACTGCCGAACGTATGCAAATGATGGGTATTCATACAGGTTTGGACTTGAAGAATCTAGAATTAGAAAAACTCTTACGCGAATTCGGAAAATCTGGTAAATACTATTACAATATTGTTAGAGGATTAGATTTTAGAGAGGTCAATCCTACTCGATTGCGAAAATCATCTGGTTCAGAAACAACTTTTAGCAAAGATTTAGAAACATTAGAAGAAATGCAAATCGCTTTATTTCCACTAATGGAAGATGTTTGGAACTTTTCCTTGAAAACATCAATTTATGGAAGAACAATAACTGTAAAAATAAAACACAATGATTTTTCGGTTACTACAAAAAGTAAATCAGCTTCATTTCCAATTAAAAATAGAGACCTTTTTGATCAAATTTGTTATGATTTATTAACCGAAGGTTACTCTTCAGAAAAACCTGTTCGACTATTAGGTGTTGCTATTTCAAATTTATCCAATAATCAAAAAAAATTCGGAACTCAACTTGAAATTCCTTTTAGAGAAATTATATAAATTCTTTAAACAATTTTATAAATTCCGAAATAATAAAATTTAAACAACTGATTTAAAATAAATTAACAATGTTTTAAATCAATACATTTTATTTACTACTTAGATTTATTTTTTACTACCTGTAGACACTTTGATGATAGTCTACATTTTTTAGTTTAGTATTTATTCAAGACATTTGTATCAACAAACAACATCGTTTGTAATGCTTTTAAGATTACTAACCAACAACCAAACTAAAAAGCTATTTTGATAAATCTAACCAGTTTATCAAAACAACCTAAACCAATATCAATTATCTAAACCAAATTAAAAAATCCATCTCAAAAATTGAGATGGATTTTTAGTTTTATTTATTTTGAAACTAAAATTTAGTTTTTAATCAATTTTTTTGTAATAGTTCCATTACCTGTTTCAAATTTTAAGATGTAAATACCTTTTGGTAGATTATCAGTGGAAACTGTTCCTTTTTGACCATCAAATTTTACATTAGAAGTTGAAACAACTTTACCTGTCATATCAACAATATCAACTTTGATATCATTTTTAATAGATTTATCAACAATGTAAACTACATCCTTAGCTGGATTAGGATACATTTGGAAAGTAGATTGTTTAACATCAGAAGTAGCTAGTTTACATTCTAACTCTTCAACTGGTGGCATATCAAAAGCTTCTGTTCCATCTGTTCTACTGTTAGAACTTCCTTGTTTAGCGCTATAACCTAAACCACGAGCTGAAAATGCTTCCCAAATCTCACACTTATTAACTCCATTATTTAATTGTTCGTCAGCTTTAAGAATAGCATCACGTCCATCTACAAATCCTGGAAAACAAGGTTGTAATTTAAGACCTGTCATTACTAATTGTATAGCCATATTATTACCAGCTTTACCATTATATAAATCTGGAGAGAAACCATATTTATTAACCATTTTCCAGTTTAAATCCCAAAGCATAGAAGCCCATACGTAACCAGTATTGTGAGGAGAATCTGAATTACCATAAGTTTTTAAGAACCCATATCTAGCAGGATTAACTGTCATATCAGTCGAATAAACTGTAGGACGAATTCCAACACCTTCTTTCTTTTCACCTACAGCAAATGTTCCTATTCCTCTTTTAGTAGTACTTATATCAGATGGCAATTGAGTAATCATCAATCCAAAGAAATCAGACCAACCTTCACCCATTTGTTCAAGATTATTCAAACAGTTAGCATTTGTGATTGGACCAGTCAAGCGATTAGAAATTCCATGTCCATATTCATGTGCAATAATTCCGTTGTCTAAACTTCCATCAATAAATGATTCATCTGGTTTTAATAAAGATCCATTAACGACTACTTTATTTTGCAATTCTTGCATAATTGCATCTCCATCTGCTTTACTAATAGAAATTGCTGGAATTGTAATTGTTGTATCATCTCCAGACATATTAATCATCCCATCTACATTATTTACAATAATAGCAGCTTTAGCTCCAGCATTCTGAGCATTTTTTACTTTTATAGCAAAAGAACAATCTCCACGGTATATAATTGCTATCTTATCATTTACTTCTGCAGCATTTGTGATTGTCCCACAACCATCATAAGGCGTACCTGTCGTTTCACTTTTTACAATTAAGGCAAGATCTCCAGTTAAAGCAGTAGAAGTTAATGTACCTCCCCAAGTAGGAACAGTAGCTTGATAACTACCAGCTATGTTAGCAGGACTATTAATAATTAGTGGTTCTGGAGTTTTATTCCATAAGTACATTGCCATTCTTGGAGATCTTCCGTCTGCAGGTGTAGCAAAAGTAGCATTGTTAGTGTACCCTAACGACACTCCTGTTTGTGCCAAGGCTACAACATCATCATTACCTGTTCCTCCTTTATCAAAATTAACTTTTTGAAAATTTCCATTAGCCTCTGTAAAACCATAATTATAGAAAATATCATGCATCATATTGTTCATATAGAACAAATTAGTGGTTGCACCTTCCCAATTAGTATAAGGATGGTTAGACAAATTCATTGGAAAATCAAAATTCAGATCATTTCCTCCATCAGCATAATCAGTATCTTTGATTGTTACTGTATTTGATATAGAATTATAAGTCTGATACCCTTTAGAATCATGATCCCTAACAGCTCTTACATTGTTTCCTTCTGTTCTTGTTTTTACAGTTGATTCTGCTGTGTTATGCCAACCATTCGGTGATGCAGTTGCATTTGAAACAGAAAGATCAGCAAATGATCTTCCTCCACGATTAGGAGCTTCTAAAGGTAATTGGTAAACATTGTATTGTGGTGATGCTACATTTTTAACATCTGCATATAACCAATCCCAATCAGCTTTATTAAATGTAGCTAAATTCTCATTATGAAAAGCTCCATGATCAAAACCACAGCTTAATGTGTTGTTATGTTTTTCTAAAATTGCACCATTCATTGCGTTAACAATAACATGAATGATATCATTATGGTTATCTTTTACCAATTGATAACTAAATGCATAACTTAAAATTGCTTGGTTTTGGTCATTAATATAATAAACCAATTCTGAAGAATCATCTTTCGAAAAATATACGCCATTTTGGTCTATTTTTGAATCTGAAAAAAATTTTAATCCTTCTGATTGAGCTACTTTATTTAAAGCATCGTTAAAATTTAAAGATGGAGAAATATCTGCATTCTTTAATGATATATTAAAATTTTCTGATGAAGTTTTAGAAATAACCTGTTTATCCTTTATTATATATGTTGAATAACTGTTATAAATTGGAATACCTTGGAAAGTTCTTTGTGTGTAAACCCTTTGATTAAGATCATCATTAATTGTTTGAGCAAATTTATACTCAACATTACCTGCTATGGCCTTTGCTTCATAATTATCTACAATTTGCTCTGCCGTTTGGGCATAAGCAGACATAGATAAAAGAAACGCAGAAAATATCAGCGTTAAATTTTTCTTCATTATATTTTGTGTTAATTAATTATGAAACTAAATTAAGTAATACATTTTAAAGAAAAAATTTGGAAATTAAAATCGATTTAACTAATATAAAAGGCCAGACTAATCTGACCTCATCATTTATTTTTCTAAATCTTTATATACTTTTCGAATAATTCCGTCCGAAAGTCCAATTTTCGGAACATGAATTTTCTTTGCATGCGACCATTTTAGTACATTATTATAAATTTCTAATGCATAAACCACCACATCAGCGCGGTCGGGCTTCATATTGAAATTCTGCATACGCTGTTCCGCAGTCATTGTTTGTAAAATTTGATAATGTTTTTTCACATAAATACTACTCAAAGGCATTCCTAGTTTTACGCCAGAATATTTGTATACATGGTTGATGTTTCCACCAGAACCAATTAATTCTACTTCATCATGACCAATGTTTTCATGAATCCATTCTTTCATTTCGTTAAAAGTATTTGGCGAAACTTTATTTTCTAACAAACGTACAGTTCCTACTTCAAAAGATTTTGACGTAAAAACCTTATTATCTTTTAATAACGTTAATTCGGTACTACCACCACCAACATCTACATACAAATAGATTTTTTCGTCTTGTATAAAATCACCTAATTCCGTATTAAAAAGTAATTCAGCTTCGGTTTTTCCATCAATAATTTCGATGTTAATTCCAGATTTTTTCATCACTTTTTTTACAACATCTTTTCCGTTTTTTGCTTCGCGCATGGCAGAAGTTGCATAAGCTTTATAGATTTCAATATCATAAACCTTCATCATTAATGCATAAGACAACATAGCATCACAAATACGATTTATATTTGTTTCGGAAATTTGTCCATCAATAAAAACGTCGTGTCCCAAACGAATTGGCATCCTCACAATACTGGTTTTATTAAAAATTGGCGCACGACCTTCTTCTTCGTAAACATAATTAATCAACAATCGCATGGCGTTAGATCCAATATCTATTGCTCCTAATTTTCTAATCTTCATTTTCTTGTTCGTTTAATTTTTTAAAATATTCGTAGGTCGTAAACTGAGAGCGGTTCGGTTTTTTATTGTTTCGTTTGTATTCTAAAGAAGATTCAGCCGTTATTTGGCGACCTTTTACATTATCTTCAAAACTCAAATTAAACGTATCCATAACGATTTTTTTGAATTTATGATCGTAAATCGGGCACGCAACTTCTACACGATTATCCAAATTACGCTCCATCATATCTGCCGACGAAATATATACTTTGTCATCACCCGCATTCTTAAACCAATACACACGTGGATGTTCCAAAAATTTATCAATAACGCTGACACATTCAATATTTTCGGAAAGATTTTTAACTCCAGGAATCAAACAATTAATTCCACGCACAACCAAACGAACTTTTACTCCTTTTTGAGAAGCTTTATACAATAAATCAATGATTTGTTTATCGCTTAAACTGTTCAGTTTCATATTAATTTCTGCAGGTAAACCAGCTTGATGATTTTTGATTTCTCGTTTAATCATCTTGACAATTTTTTTACGCGTTCCATAAGGTGAAACCAATAAATGATTGTACGTTAAGTTCAAATAATTAGCTCCGAAAAATTTAAAAATCTGTTCAACATCCTTTGTTATTCCCGGATTAGTTGTAAAATACGTATAATCTGTATAAATTTTTGCTGTTCCTGCATGAAAATTTCCTGTACTGATAAACACATATTTCTGTGCCAACATTCCTTCTGGTTTACGCTCGATATAACCAATTTTCGAATGTACTTTCAGTCCCGGAACCCCAAAAATAACATTCACACCAGCTTCTTGCAATTTTTTCGACCACATCGCATTATTGGATTCATCAAATCGCGCGCGAAGTTCCAAAACAGCAGTTACTTCTTTTCCGTTCATTGCTGCGTTTATCAATGAATGCATCACTTGAGAATCTTTTGCAACACGATAAATAGTAATTTTTATTTTGGTTACTTTCGGATCAATTGCGGCTTCACGAAGAAATTTTAACAACAAAGAATAATCATGATAAGGCGCCATCATCATTTCTTCATTTTCCGTAAAAGCTTGAAAATAACTGTTATATTCAAAAGGTTTTTTCTGAATAATTGGCTTTATTTTTTCATACGTTAAATTAGGAATATCAAAACTTGGAAAGCTCATCAAATCTCGTTTGTTGTGATATTTTCCACCCGGATTGATACTATCATATTCGTCTAATCGTAATTTTTTCAAGAAAAATTTCAACGTATCTGGTGCAATTTCAGCATCATAAACTAATCGTACAGGAACACCTTTTTTACGATTTTCTAAACTATTAATGACTTTTTCTAATAAACTATGTTCCAAATCATTATCAAAATCAAGTTCGCTATCTCGGGTAATTTTGATGGAATGCGCTTCAATTGTTTCAAAATCAAACATCTTGAAAATATCTTTCAAATGAAAACGAATAATATCTTCCAAATACATGACATAGGTATTTTGATCATACTTTGGAAGCACAATAAAACGCGAAAATAAATGCGTTGGAACAATCAAAAGTGCATATTGAACTTTGTCTTTTAATTGCATTTTTACCGCTAAATAGAACGATCCATCGCGTAAAGGTGGCGCTTTTTTGATGTCATCTAAAATAAAAACTCCAACTGTATGGATAAATTCGTTGTAAAAATATTCGGAAATAAATTCTAAATAATTCTCAGGAATTGATTTATCATCAATCACAAAAATATTGTGATTCTCTAATTCTTTGAATAATTGATTATGCAAATCATCGTACTGAACGCGCTGTTGACGCACAATTTCATTGATTTCATCGATCAATTCTTCGTCCGTTTGATCTGGTACAATATTTTGATAAACGATTTCTACATCTTTGAACTGTATCGAGCGCAAAATTGTAGAATATCGAACCGAATAAAATTCATCTAAATTGTTTGAATAAATTCCTAAAAAACGAATTCGTTCTAACAACGGAACTGTTTCGTCAGAAGCTTCTTGCAACACGCGCGCATTGAAAGAAAGCCAACTGATTTCGCGGTTTATATATTTTTTCATTTAATTTCTTTAGGTAAAATTATTTTTATAGTTTTTCCTTTTTGTATCGATTTCCAATCATCAGAATCAAACTGTATCCAGACAAATCCAGAAGTCGAAAGATTGTAAATCATATCATTTCCTAACTGATTGGTAATATCTGTAAACGCAGGATTATGTCCAAAAATAAGAACATTTTGCAATTCATTATCCAAATTTCTAATCCATTTGTCTAATAAATAATGCGAAAAAGTATACAAATCATCTTCGATATGAATGGTTTGATTAGGAAATAAAATAGGTTTGACAAGTAGAGAAGTTTCTTTTGCTCGAACTGCTTTGCTCGAAAATATTTTATCAAATTTCAATTCAAAATTTTGATGAATATAATTCGCTATTTTCTTCGTTTTGAATTCACCAATCTCTGTGATAGAACGAAATTGATCTGAAACATTTTCGTTCCATTTACTTTTTGCATGACGCATTAAAAACAAATTTTTCATAACGCAACGAGTTTAAAAAGAAACAGTAGTTAAATCTAATCATTATCTAACGAAAAGACTTAACTACTGTTGTATTTTTTTAGGATTATTTTCTAAAGATTACCTTCGTAATTCTTAAAATCATTTTTTACCCAATCTGGCAATTCCATTGATTTTTTCTCTTCCATATCGTACATTACTTGTGTACTTTTTCCGATACAATGAATAACATCTTCGCCATTTTCGCTTTTACTTGTGACAATATATTCAAAATCGAAACTCTTGTTTCCTAATTTTGATACACGCACACCAATACGAGGATCTATCGCATTTGGACGTAATTCTTTTTGGTAACTTGCTTCTATATGCGCAATAACAAACATGTGATGCGTCCACTGCCATTTTTTGCTCGAAGCCATCATATAATAGGCTCTACCAGTCTGAAAATATTCGAAATAAAATACGTTATTTACATGACCAATTGGATCAAAATCGCTCCAACGTGGTTCTAAAGGCTTAAAGAATTTAAAGTTTTCTATACTCATTTTTAATTGGTTTTTAATAATAATTAATCTTCTGGATTTGGATCAATAAATTCGTATTTGTACAATTTGACTAACCAAAAGAATACTGAAAATAAGATTGGTCCAAAAATAATTCCAATAAATCCGAATAAATTTATTCCAACGATTACTCCAAAAATAGTAATTAATGGATGAACATCCGCCATTTTTTTCTGTAAAACTAAACGAATCAAATTGTCTGATAATCCAACAATAACAAAACAATAAATCAATAATCCGATCGCTTGTCCTGTATCACCGCTTGCAAGTAAAAATAGTCCAAGAGGTACATAAATAAGTGCGGCACCAACGACAGGCAACATTGCAGCAAAAATGGTTAAAATAAACCAAGTAAACGCATCATCTACACCAAATATAAGATATCCAATGTAGGCAATTATTGCTTGTAGAAAGGCTGTTAATGGCATTCCGACAGCATTTGAAATAACTAAATCTTTCAAATCTTTGTTCATTTTGACTAAATTACTTGTTTTAAGCGGAATTGTTCTGTAAAACCAATTTTCAAGTTTTTGATGGTTCATCAACATAAAATACAAAATAAGGAAAGCAACACCCAACTGAACTGTCATATCCATTGAAGCATTCAGTGTTTTTTCTAATAATTTCCCTCCAACTTGTGTTATTTTTTCAATATTTGTTGCGCTAAAAACATCAATATGAAATTTGATTTGCAACATTTCAATAATTTTATTGACATCTTTTTTAATTTGAGCTGTGTCATTTAATAGCACCATTACTTTATTCGTTAACATTTGAATTAATAAATAAAGTGGTCCTATAATTAGAATTGCACTACTAATCATTAAGACAATTACACTTCCTAATTTGTTCCATTTTTTTACTTTAACTAGCCATTGCAAAGGATTTAGGAGCAAAACGTACAAACATAAAGCGCCAAGAAAACCAGGGAAAAATGCTAAAAGATTTTTGGTAATTAATCCAAAAACTAAAAGTATTATTGCAATAAATGCTAACTGTAACAAGATATTGTTAGAAAGATAGTGTTTATTAGAGTTCATAGGTATTTATTTGTTTAATAACAGTTGTTGATATTTCGTTATCAAATTCAATGCTAAAAATAGTTAATTTCTATAAACTTTTCTATTTTTAGACGTTGAATAAAATTTTACACATGAAAAAAATAGTTGGTTTAATCTTATCCGTTTTGACGATGACGACATATGCGCAAACGAAACAAGACAAAGTTGTTTTGGTAATTCATGGTGGTGCTGGTACAATTCTGAAAAAAAATATGACACCCGAAAAGGAAAAAGCATACCGAGATGCTTTAGCTGAATCTTTGACAAAAGGTTATGAAGTTATCAAACAAGGTGGCGAAAGTGAAAATGCGGTGATAGAGGCCATAAAAGTAATGGAAAATTCGCCTTTGTTTAATGCAGGAAAAGGAGCGGTTTTTACACATGAAGGTAAAAATGAATTAGACGCTTCGTTGATGATCGGAAATACAATGCAAGCTGGAGCTGTGGCTGGAGTTACAACGATTAAAAACCCTATTTTAGCAGCAAAAGCTGTTTTACAAAATTCTGCTCATGTAATGATGGTTGGAAAAGGTGCTGAAGAATTTGCTCAAACTCAAGGTTTAGAAATTGTTGATCCAAGTTATTTCAAAACGGAAGAACGCTGGAATTCTCTTCAAAAAGTTTTGGAAAAAGATAAAGAAAAAATGGAATTAGACCACGATGCTAAAACACAAGCGTATGTTCCATTCAATTTTGTTGACGAAAAATTTGGTACAGTTGGCGCAGTTGCTTTGGATAACAAAGGTCATATCTCGGCAGGAACTTCGACGGGCGGAATGACAAACAAACGTTTTGGGCGTGTTGGTGATTCGCCAATTATCGGAGCTGGAACCTATGCAAATAGCGAAGTTGGTGTTTCGAGTACAGGTTGGGGCGAATATTTTATTAAAGCTGTTGCGGCATATGATGTTGCAGCTTTGATGAATTACAAAAAACTTTCTTCGAAAAAAGCTGGTGAAGAAGTTATCAAAAAAATTGGTGATTTAGGTGGCGATGGCGGAATGATTATTTTAGATAAAAATGGTCAAGCAAGTTTTCCTTTTAACACTGCCGGAATGTATCGCGGAAGTATTACGCAATCAGGTAAGATAACTATCGAAATTTATCAATAAATTTGGAACACATTTTAAAATAAAGATATACAATACATGATAAAACAAATTTTACTTACAGCCACTGTTGTTCTTGCAAATTTTGCAACAGCGCAAGTAACCTCTATGATTAATGATAAAAATGTAGATGCTTCGACAAAAGTATATGGAATGGCTCCTTTAAGCGATGAAACAAAGGCTTATGAGAAGTTTAATTTTATGTTAGAAAATGCAGCGGCTATACAATTAGGAAAACCAATTTTGGAGTATGGATATCAATCGTCTACTTTCCAAGCGCAAGAAAATGGAGTGATGATTTATATGGTAAAAGATAAGAAAATTGTCGATCAATGGTTGGTGAATCCTGCGTTGTACAATGTTTTTCATGACGGAATTCCTTATTCTTTTGATGCTGATAAATTAGCTGTTCTTGCTGATAAATATCCGTTGATTTATAAAGAAGAAAAACGTCAATATAAAACCGAAAAAGAATATCAAAAACAGCGTCCAGCCTTGTTTGCGGATTCTTATAATTTGATTATTACAGAACCAGATTTTACATACGAAGGATATTTTGATGTGCAATTTCCACAAAACGAACAATTCAAAAATTCTGAAGCTGCGATTGCTTATTTAAAACCAATTGTAGAGAAATTGACAAAAAAGAAATTTGATATAAATTATACAATTACTGAAAAAAATATTTTAGATCGTACACAATTTACAATAACAGTTGCAGGAGAAGAAAATATCTATAAAAAAATAAAATTAGATAATCTGCAAAAAGGAGATTGGCAATCATTAAGTTATGAAGCTTCGATTTTCCGAAAAGCAAATTAATAGAAAGAAAAGGTTTTTGAAATAATCAAGAACCTTTTTTTTATCCACAAAGATTCGTAATTTGACTTTTTAACTCAAAGAAATATGAATTCTAACTTCTATAAAATATTACAACACTCAAAAGAAAATCAATCAATTATTGCCGTTTACAATGATCCCGAAGGAGACAATTTTTGGGCTGGATATATTTTAGATTTTAATGACGAATTTTTTACAATGCAGCACATTTCGAAATATGGTAAAAAAGATGGGATTTTAATCGAACCTTATTTCAAAATTAGTCGAATAGATGTTGATGATTACTGCAAATGTCTCAATTATTTAAAAGAACATCACACCGATTTGGATCAAGAAAATCCAATTACATTTAATGCAACAGCAGAAGAAAATTGGGTTCGTCAAATTTTAGGCGAAATAAATGATCAAACCGAATATGTTACACGTATTCAATTAAATAACAATAGTCGTTTTGCAGGTTTTATTCGAAATTTAACTGAAGATGATTTTGAGTTGAAATGTATTGGTTCGGAAGGAACAGACGAAGGTTCTTTGTATTTTCAGGTTGATGATGTTTCGTCGATTCGTGTCAATGATTTAGAAGCTCGTCGAAGATTATTTTTTTATAATTATCGCCGTTCTATCGACTTTTTTGATGAATAATTTTTATCAAGAAAAACGCAAACTACAACTTAAATTATTAGGAATAAAATTTGATTAGATTTTGATGAAAAATATCGTTTTTTATAAAGCATCAAAGCCTTTATTTTGCACGATTATTAAAATCTACTTATGAAATATACTTCTGCAACAGAAGCTGTAAAAGAAATCAAATCTGGCGATCGTGTTTACGTTCATGCAGCTGCGGCTACGCCTACATTTTTGGTGTCAGAATTATCGAAGAGAGCGCATGAATTGAGAGATATAGAATTTTGTCATATTCATACAAGTGGAAATGCAGAATATGCAAATCCTGCTTATAAAGACTCATTTTTTGTCAATTCTTTTTTCTTAGGTGCTAATGTTCGTCACACGATCAAAGAAGGAAATGGTTCGTATTTACCGATTTTCTTTAGCGAAATGGGAAAAGTGATTCGAACTGAATTGAATGTTGATGTTGTTTTAATTCAGATTTCTGAGCCAGATTCTCATGGTTATTGTTCTTTAGGGACTTCTGTGGAGAATATTAGAGCGGCAATTGAGACTTCTCGTGTGGTTATTGCGCAAGTGAACAAATATATGCCACGCACATTTGGTGACGGAATTTTACATATTTCGACTATCACGCATTTAGTAGAACATCATCAACCGTTAGATATCTTGGATAATGGAAATATTACAGATGAAGAAGCTAAAATTGGGAATTATATTGCTGAATTAATTGAAGATAAAAGTTGTTTACAATTAGGGATTGGTTCTATTCCAAATGCAGTTTTGAATAATTTGAAGAATCATAAAGGTTTAGGAATTCATACCGAATTATTTTCAGATGGAATTGTTCCATTGGTTAAATCTGGCGTGATTACAGGCGAACACAAAAAATTATTAAAAGGTAAAATTGTTTCGACTTTAGCGCATGGTTCACAATTATTGTATGATTTTATTGATGATAATCCTGGCGTAGAAATGCGCGATGCTTCTTTTACAAATGATCCTGCTAAGATTAGTCAGAACAATAGAATGGTTTCGATTAATTCGGCTATTGAGGTAGATGTTACGGGACAAGTAAGTGCAGATTCAATTGGTTCGCGAATATTTTCTGGTGTTGGAGGACAAGTTGATTTTATATACGGATCATCTTTAAGTAAAGGTGGAAAATCGATCATTGCATTAACGTCAACAACAGCAAAAGGTGCAAATAAAATAGTACCATTCCTAAAACAAGGTGCGGGAATTGTGACGACAAGAGCACATGTAAATTATATTGTAACGGAATATGGTGTTGCAAATTTATTCGGAAAAAATATTCGACAACGTGTAAAAGCAATGGCTGAAATTGCGCATCCAGATTTTAGAGAACAAATCGAAAAAGAATATTTTGAAGCGATTTCTTCTTAAAAATATGATATTGATAATTTAATGAAAATACAAAAGCCTTCTAATTTAGAAGGCTTTCTTTATTTTTAGATAAAAATATTTTTAATCTTATCCATTTACAGCTTCAACGTTGTCTACAACATCAGGCATCATTTGTTTTAAAATTCCTTCGATACCATTTTTAAGCGTTGCTGTAGAAGACGGACAACCAGAGCAAGCACCTTGCAATAACATTTTAGCTGTACGTGTTTCTTCATCAAATTCAATTAATTCGATGTTTCCACCATCATTTGCAACTGCTGGCTGAACATATTCATCTAAAATAGCTTTGATTTGCTGCTCAACAGAAGAAAATTCTTCGGCAGATTTTACGACAACATGTTCAGGAGCTTCTGTTGTGAATTCGTAAAATTCATCAAAAACAGGACCTCCAGCTTGTAAATAATTGGTAATAAATGAACGAACATCCATTGCCCAAAGTGACCAATCTTCTGTTTCATTTTTTGTTAAAGAAACATAATTATCAACAATAAAAACTTCTTCTACAAAAGGATATTCTTTGTAAATCGCAACAGCTAATGGAACTCCAGCAGCTTTTTCTCTCGATTTTATTTCGATGATTTCTGGCGCTAACATAGAATTTGAAACGAATTTCATCGCAGCAGGATTAGGCGTCATTTCTGCATAAATAGAAATAGGAGCCTTTTTCATTGGCGCTAAAATTGCGTTTTCTTCTAAATGTTCGTTGATAATTTCTTTCAAATCTTCAGTAACATCAGCCCAATCAACTGCATCTATTTTTTCTATCGCAACAAAATTCGCTGTGATAAATATTTTTTGAATAAATGGTATAGTCAATAAAACTTGCGCTAAAGGAGATTCGGTAGCTGTAGATTCTTTATCGAATTCCACGCCACCTTGTGTTAAAGTCTCGTCACAAACGAACTTCATCACGTTATTATTTGGTGTAATTTCTTCGTATACTCTCATAGTCGTACAAAAATACGCTATAAAAATGTATCTTTATCATTAGAATTATAGATTTTGTTATGGCAATAATTAAAGAATTAAATGGGCACACACCAAAGTTCGGTGAAAACTGCTTTTTAGCGGATAATGCGGTAGTTGTAGGAGAGGTAGAAATGGGAAACGATTGCTCAATTTGGTTTTCTGCAGTTGTGCGTGGAGATGTACATTATATCAAAATGGGAAATAAAGTAAATATTCAGGATAATGCAACAATACATGCGACGTATCAAAAATCGCCAACAACAATTGGAAATAACGTTTCGATAGGGCATAATGCAATTGTACATGGTTGTACAATACACGATAATGTTTTGATTGGAATGGGCGCAATTGTGATGGATGATTGTATTGTTGAATCTAATTCTTTGATTGCCGCTGGTGCGATTTTAACCAAAGGAACGCATGTAAAAGAAGGGGAATTATGGGCTGGAATTCCTGCTAAAAAAATTAAAGATGTTCCAAAGGAATTGAAAGAAGGCGAAATAGAAAGAATCGCTAATAATTATTTGATGTATAGTAGTTGGTATAAATAAAAGAAAGCTCAGTTTATAACTGAGCTTTTTTATTTTAACCTACTTTAACTTACAAATCGTAACATTTTTTTTAAATTTGTTTAAAATAGTACGCAATGAAATATTTATTCATCGGATTTTTAGGGCTATTTATAGCTTGTAATGCGCAAGAAACTAAGAAAGTTTCTAAAAAGCAAAACATTCATCAAACAACAAAAACACCTCAAAAAGTGAACAAAATTTACGATTATACATTCAAGGATATCAATGATGACGATTTTAATTTCGCTGATTTGAAAGGAAAGAAAATCTTAATTCTTAACACAGCTTCAAAATGTGGTTACACACCTCAATATGATGCTTTAGAAAAGTTATATCAAGAATATAAAGATCAAGGTTTGGTAATTGTTGGATTTCCTTCAGACAATTTTGGAGGTCAGGAATTTGATAACAACGAAGAAATTGCAAGTTTTTGTAAATTAAATTATGGCGTAACTTTTCCTTTGATGTCAAAAAGTGATGTAATTGGAAAAAATCAAAATGAAATTTTCAAATTCTTAACAAAAAAATCATTGAACGGAAAATCTGACAATGATGTAAAATGGAATTTTACAAAATTTTTGATTAACGAAGACGGAACTTTAGAGGCTTCTTATGCTTCAAAAGTAACTCCAGATTCAAAAGAAATAATAGATTGGTTAAATAAATAGTAAATGAAGTTAGATATTCTTGCAATTGGAGCGCATCCTGATGACGTAGAATTGGGATGTGGAGGAACACTTGCAAAAGAAATTAAAAACGGTAAAACGGTTGGTATTCTTGATTTAACAAAAGGAGAATTAGGAACTCGTGGTACCGATGAAACGCGCCGTGTAGAAGCAAATGATGCCAAAAACATTTTAGGCGTTGCTGTGAGAGAAAATCTTGGAATTCCTGATGGTTTTTTCTTGAATGATAAAGAAAATCAGTTGAAAATTGTCGAAATTATTCGCAAATATCAACCTGATATTATTTTGAGTAATGCGCCTCACGATCGCCATCCAGATCATGGAAAAGGTTCGGATTTAGTGAATACTGCTATTTTCTTATCAGGTTTACCAAAAATTGAAAATGGATTACCAGCTTGGCGTCCCAAAAAACACTTCCACTACATTCAATGGTTACCTTTAGAACCTCATTTTGTGGTTGACATCTCTGGTTTTGTAGATACAAAAGTGGAAGCTTGTATGGCGTATAAAACGCAATTTTTTGATCCAAATTCGAGCGAACCTCAAACGCCAATTTCATCGAAAAACTTTACTGATTCTATCCGATATCGTGCGTATGATTTAGGAAGATTAATCGGAACTGAAGGTGGAGAAGGATTTATTTCGCGAAGTTACATTGGCGTAAATAATTTAGATTCTTTAATTTAGAAATAAAGGTGTAAAAAACCTTTATTTTTTTGTCAAAATTATTTGCAAGTACCGATTAATAGGCTATATTTGCAGTCCAATTGAGAGATTAAATAAAAGTTAATTTCGCAATAAAAATGGTGATTGTAGCTCAGTTGGTTAGAGCGCCGGATTGTGGTTCCGGAGGTCGTGGGTTCGAGACCCATCATTCACCCTAAAACTTTAGAATTAGTTTTAAAAGAAATTCAAACCAAATGGTGATTGTAGCTCAGTTGGTTAGAGCGCCGGATTGTGGTTCCGGAGGTCGTGGGTTCGAGACCCATCATTCACCCTAAAAACTTTAGAATTAGTTTCAAAAGAAATTCAAACCAAATGGTGATTGTAGCTCAGTTGGTTAGAGCGCCGGATTGTGGTTCCGGAGGTCGTGGGTTCGAGACCCATCATTCACCCAGATTAAATCTCAATTTCAGTAGAAGTTGGGATTTTTTTATTTGATAATTTAATGTTATTTTTATTAAAGACTTAATAATTAACATGATGTTATTCTCCATTTTATTATTAATAGCAGTTCCTATACTCTTTTTTATCTATTATGTAATTGAAGATTATAGAGATGGAAATAAAGAAAAACTATACATTTTTCTAATTCTTTCTTCTCTATTATTAATATTTATATTATTCTTATATAATGTAGATGATAGTCCTAAAGACGGAGATAACACTGAACCTGCAACATCATTTTCTCCAACCAAAGAAGAAATCTACAAAATACAATTTGGTAATTTTCCAGATTCTACAAATATAAAAGTATTAGAAGGTCATTATTGGGAGTCTGCACATTGGTCTTATGAATACAAAACATTTTTAAAATTAAACGTAAAAAAAGAATGGATAGATAAACAAATTGTAAAAAAACAATTAAAAATCTATTCCAAAAAAGACCCATTACCAGAACTTAACAATCCACCAAATTGGTTCGCCCCTTCTAAAAATCATATAATATATTTATCAGCTCAAAGAGGTCAATCAAATTATAGAATTTATTATGACTCAATTTCAAAAGAAGTTTTATATTTTGATATGCAACTATAAATAGTTATTCAAAATGAAAAAATATATCTTTTTAAAAATTCAGCTAATATCCTTTCTTATTGGTTATTCAATTAATGCTCAAATTATCAATATAACGAGAAATGATTCTATTAATTTAGAAAAAAAGAGTGTGTTAAAAGATGGAAATCTTTCATTTTATAAAAATGAATATACACTTACTCTTTACCACAAAGAAAATATTTCTTATAATAAGAAAAACGGTTACAAATATTATACAATTGCTGGAGGAAAGAAGTATTGTGATAAATGTAAAAAAGAAAAATATACATTTAATATAGAAAATATTCCAAACCTGAAATCAAATCAGCTTGAAATTTTCAATATAGATACTTTATTTGAAAATCTTAAAAAATATCAATTTTCTTATGGATACTTTTATATCAACAATGTATATTATAAAAATTTAGGAATGCCAATTGAATGATTTAGTACTTTAATTCATCAACCATTTAAACCAAATCAATATGTACATATTAAAACATATATTAATTATCATAGCTACAATATTCATTTTTACAATACCAATAATATCTTTTATGAGCTATTCAACTTCAGATTGTAGTATTAGTAATTTTTGGTGTATTGGTGATTTTCTATATACTTACTTATTGACATCAGTTCTCATGATTAGGTTAGTTTATCCATTTTTAATTATTATTTTATTCTCAATTGCTTATAATTATCTTTTCAAAAAATATTTTCATAGAAAAAACAGAATCATCGTCTCAATATTTTATGCCTTAATACTTTTAGTACTCGGATTTAGTATAAATGTATTTATACTTGAGGAAAATGAATTCAAAAATTACACTACCATTGCGCTAATATTTATTCCTACACCTTTAATTATTGGATTTTTAATGGATAAAATAATGTATCTCACACACAAAGAACACTTTGAAGATCTGTCTAGAGAAAACTATAATTGATAGTAAATATTATTTTAATTCAAAAACCCATTTCTCCTTAAATTTACCAAAACATTCAAAATGAAAAAATCATCAATATTCTTGGGATTGATTGCTTTTGCTGGAGTTTTAAGCTCTTGTTCAACTCAAAAAACAGCAACAGAATCAACTCAAACCTCAACAGAAATGACAAAAGATTATGCTTTTCAATATTATGCTCAAGTTCCATTAACAACAGATATTTCGCATTTAACAAAAAACGAAAAAGAGATTTTACGTTTGATGTTCAAAACGGCTGATATTATGGACGATTTATTTTGGCAACAAGCTTATGGCGCTAAAATAGATTTGATGGACGAAACGAAAGGTGAAGCCAAAGAATATGCAAAAATAAACTATGGTCCTTGGGATAGATTGAATAACGAAGCGCCTTTTATAAACGGTATTGGAGCAAAACCTGCAGGTGCAACTTTCTATCCTATTGATATGACGAAAGAGGAATTTGAACAAGCGAATATCAAAGATGGCAAATCGCCCTACTCTATTATTCGTCGTAATCGCGAAGGAAAATTATATTCGATTCCGTATAACGAAAATTTCAAAAATCAATTATCAAAAGCTGCTGGATATTTGACAAAAGCTTCTGAATTAGCAGAAGATACTGGACTTAAAAATTATTTAAAATTACGTGCTGCAGCTTTGGTGAGCGATGATTTCTATGCAAGTGATTTGGCTTGGATGGATATGAAAAATGCAAATATTGACATGGTGGTTGGTCCGATTGAAAATTATGAAGATCAATTATTTGGATATAAAACTTCCTATTCTGCATATATTTTAGTAAAAGATATCGAATGGTCGAAAAAATTGGCAAAATTTGTTCAATATTTACCAGAATTACAGAAGAATTTACCTGTTTCTGCAAACTACAAAAAAGAAGTTCCTGGAACTGATTCGGATCTTAATGCCTATGATGTTGTGTATTATGCGGGAGATTGCAATGCGGCAGGAAAAACAATTGCGATTAATTTACCAAATGATGAAAAAGTTCAATTGGAAAAAGGAACACGTCGTTTGCAATTAAAAAATGCTATGAAAGCGAAGTTTGATAAAATTCTTGCGCCTATTGCAACTGCTTTGATTGATGAAAGCCAACAGAAAAACATCAAATTTGACGCATTCTTTTCTAATGTTATGTTTCACGAAGTGGCGCATGGTTTAGGAATCAAAAATACGGTGAATGGAAAAGGTTCAGTTCGTGATGCTTTAAAAGAAGCTAATTCAGCTTTAGAAGAAGGAAAAGCTGATATTCTTGGTTTGTATATGGTCAATCAATTATTGAAAAAAGGTGAATTGACAGGAACACAAGAAGATTATTTTGTGACTTTCTTGGCTGGAATTTTACGTTCAGTTCGTTTTGGAGCGAGTTCTGCTCACGGACAAGCGAATATGATTGCGTTCAACTATTTTGCTGAAAATGGTGCTTTCGAAAAAACTCCAAATGGTCGTTACAAAGTAAATGTTGCTAAAATGGAAAAAGCAATGAATGGTTTATCAGAATTAATTTTGACACTTCAAGGAAATGGAGATTATGATGGTGTAAAAAAATTATATACTGACAAAGGAACTATTCATGCAGATTTACAAAAAGATTTAGATGTCTTGAAAACCAAAAATATTCCAGTTGATGTTGTTTTCGAACAAGGTCCTAAAATGTTGGGGTTGTAAAAAAAAATGATATTAAACAAAAAAGCGAACCAATTGGTTCGTTTTTTTGTTTATCATCTATTTTATTTTTCTATTTTTATAAAAAACTAAATTAACATTATGAAAAAATTAATAGCTATTTTGGGTTTATTTGCAATTATTTCGTGCAACGAAGACGAAATTATTATTCCCTTAGAAAATTCACCAACTATTAATGGAATTTACACATATACTGATACTAGTCCTTTTACAGATTACAAATATTATAAAGGGCCAGACGGAGAAAACCATCCCTCAGAGGCATTAAATTTTCTAAAAACACATTGGCCAACGTATGATGAGACCCCATACAAAAGTATTGAATTGAAAAAAGATTCTGTAATTATTACAAGTATTGACGATGAAGTTGAACGACTAAAAAGTGCATATAAAAACGATTTATTAATTGTAAATTATGATACATTAGAATTTGTTTTCGGTAAAGTTGATAAAAAAACTAACACATTCCATGTCTATAGAAATTACTTTGCATTTAATATTATTTCTAAAACGAATGGTTCTTCAGCTAATGTAGAAGGTGATTTTTTTGGATTGTGGTCTGATGCAGATTTTTTTCCAAGTCTTGTTAATTCACCAAAAGATTTTACTCATAAAGATGAATTTTTATTTTGGGGAAATATATCTCATAATTTTAAGAAAAAATAAAGAATTTAATATATTAAAAAAGGTGAATATCATTTAATTAAAATAATATTCACCTTTTTATATTATCACTTCTCCAAAAAAGTTTCAAACGCTTTTTCGAATTCTTCTAATGTGATTAAATGTGTCATTTCAGCATCGAAAACTTGTTCGATGTTTCCGTTTTGTTTTTGAAGATTTTCTACAAATTCAATCTGAAATTTTGGTTCGATCACATCATCTTTTAAACCTGTAAAAATTAAATTTGATTTTGTTGGAACTCCTTTTAATAATTGTTCTGGCAAAAATGGTTTTAAACGTTCTACTGCAATTACAGCAGGATTAAACATCAAAACAGGAACATTTAACAATAATCCCAAATAATAACTTATCATTCCGCCCAAACTTGTTCCTGCAATAAATTCGATTGGTTCTTTTGTAAAATGCTCTACCAAATCTTGAATCAAAGTTGGTGCATTATCGTAATCAATTGTTGGTGCGTAACATTCTCCCAAAGAGTCTAAATATTCTCTCTTTTCATCTGTTACAAAACCTTGGTAGCCGTGTAAGTATGCAAATTTCATTTGTTTAAAATTTTAATAATTTGATACTGAAAACAAGTTCAGTAGTTGATGTAAAAATACTAAAAAAAGTATTTCTAAATTAATTAGTAAGGGTTTTAAACGTCTATTTTGAATGAAGTAAATTAAAATATTAACGTTTATATTTTTTTAGAATATCAGGATTTTTATACCCCAAATTAATAAGAATATATTTCTTAGGGACATCTATATGCTCTAAAACGATGGTGTCTTTTGAGTTATAAATAATTTTATGTTCCCAATTATTAAAAATAAATAAATTATTATCTTTATTATATGACCATTTATTTGTTTTTTTTATATCATTTATAACATCTTTAAATTCAGATAATTTATTAGAAGAATAATCATAATGCATAAATTTATATTGTCCGTTATTTAAAAATTTATAGCCATAATTAATATTTTTAAAATAATTATTAATACTGTCATATTCAAATATATACCAAAAACAATTGGAATCAGTTATTTTATTTTCAAATTCATTTTTATCACAACTGATTAAAGATAAATTAATCAAAATTGTAAGAAGTATCAAAATTCTATTATTTATTGCTTTATAATATTTTATCATTTTCTATTAAAATTGAATCATATAAATATAACAAAAAACCCTTTCCGAAAATTTCAGAAAGGGTTAAAGTTATATAAAAAAATCTTTTTAGTTTACTGATTCAGTTTCCTCTACAGATTCTTCTTTTTGCGTATTTGGTAATTCTCCTTTGAATAAGAACGAAATGATTTCTTTATTCACTGTATCCAACATTCTTTGGAAAATATGGAAAGATTCTTGTTTGTAAACAACCAACGGATCTTTTTGTTCGTAAACCGCATTTTGAGACGTTTTACGTAAATCATCAACATCACGTAAATGCTCTTTCCAGTTATCATCAATTAAACTTAATACAACTGATTTCTCGAAATCTTTGATTAAAGTTTTTCCTTGAGATTCGTATGCTTCTTTCAAATCACAAACAACTGTCATTTGACGAATTCCGTCTGTAAATGGCACTTGAATACGAGAGAACATATGTCCTTGATTTTCGAAAACATTCGAAATTACTGGGAAAGCTGTTTCTGCAACATATTTCATACGTGCTTTGTAATCTTCAATTGCTGCGTCGTACGTAATATTTGTTAAATCTTTGATTGATTTAGATCTAAATTCATCTTCTGTAACAGGAGTTCCCATTGTAAAGAATTTAATTAAATCTAATTCATATTGACCAAAATCTTCGAAATCTTTGTTAGATTTCACAACAGAAGCTGCAACATCATAAATCATGTTTGCAATATCAACTTCCAAGCGATCTCCGAATAATGCATTGTGACGACGTTTGTAAATTACTTCACGTTGTTTGTTCATTACATCATCATACTCTAACAAACGTTTACGAATACCGAAGTTATTTTCTTCTACTTTTTTCTGTGCACGCTCGATAGATTTTGTAATCATAGAATGTTCAATCACATCTCCATCTTTATGTCCCATACGGTCCATTAATTTTGCAATTCTTTCTGAACCGAATAAACGCATTAATGAATCTTCTAATGAAACGAAGAATTGAGATGATCCTGGATCTCCTTGACGACCAGCACGACCACGTAACTGACGGTCTACACGACGAGAATCGTGACGTTCTGTACCAATAATTGCTAAACCTCCAGATTCTTTTACTTCTTTCGTCAATTTAATATCAGTACCACGACCAGCCATATTGGTTGCAATAGTTACAGCTCCTGGTTTACCAGCTTCTGTTACAATATCAGCCTCGCTTTTGTGTAGTTTTGCATTCAAAACATTGTGATTAATTCCACGTAATTTTAAAGCTTTTGATAATAATTCAGAAATCTCAACATTAGTTGTACCAACTAAAACTGGACGTTTGTCATCTTGAGATAAACGGACAATTTCCTCGATTACTGCTTTATATTTTTCACGATTTGTTTTGAAAACAATATCATTTTTATCGTTACGTAAAATTGGGCGGTTTGTTGGAATAGAAACAACATCTAATTTGTAAATTTCCCAGAACTCACCTGCCTCAGTTTCCGCTGTACCAGTCATACCTCCTAACTTGTTGTACATACGGAAGTAGTTTTGTAATGTAATTGTTGCAAACGTTTGTGTAGCTGCTTCAATTTTTACATTCTCTTTTGCTTCAATTGCTTGGTGCAATCCATCAGAATAACGACGACCATCCATAATACGACCTGTCGATTCGTCAACGATTTTTACTTCACCTTCAACCACTACATACTCGATGTCTTTTTCGAATAATGTATATGCTTTTAACAATTGGCTTAATGTATGAATACGCTCAGATTTGATTGAGAAGTCACGGAAAAATTCTTCTTTCATTTGAAGAATTTCTTCTTTCGTTTTTCCTGAATTTTCAATCGCTCCAATATTTGTCGAAACATCTGGTAAAATGAAGAAATTTTCATCTTCCATTCCTTTAGACAAATACTCAATTCCTTTATCTGTTAAATCTGATTGATTTTGTTTTTCATCAATAACAAAGTATAAATGCTCGTCAACTTTTGGCATTTCACGGTTATTATCCTGAATAAAATGCGCTTCTGTTTTTTGTAATTGAGCACGAATACCATCTTGAGACAAGAATTTGATTAATGGTTTATATTTTGGTAAACCACGGTAAACTTGGTATAATTTGAAACCTCCTTCTTTTAAATCTCCTTGTTTGAATAATGTTTTTGCTTCGTTCAATGTTTTTCCTAACATCTCACGTTGCATTTGATATAAACGATCAATTTTTGGTCTTAATACATCAAATTCGTGACGATCTCCTTGTGGAACTGGACCAGAAATAATCAATGGTGTACGAGCATCATCAATTAAAACTGAATCGACCTCATCGACAATCGCAAAATTTAATTCACGTTGTACCAAAGCATCTGGAGTGTTTGCCATATTGTCACGTAAATAATCGAAACCAAATTCGTTATTTGTTCCATAAACAATATCAGATGCATACGCATCACGACGTCCTGGAGAGTTTGGTTGGTGATTATCGATACAATCTACTGATAAACCATGGAAAGAGAAAATTGGACGCATCCACGCCATATCTCGTTTTGCCAAGTAATCATTCACCGTTACTAAGTGAACTCCACGACCAGTTAATGCATTTAAGTAAATTGGTAAAGTTGCAACCAACGTTTTACCTTCTCCTGTTTGCATCTCCGCAATACGACCTAAGTGTAAAGCCGTACCACCAATAAACTGAACATCGTAATGAGACATATCCCATGTTACTTGACGACCAGCTGCATCCCATGAGTTTTTCCAGATTGCAGTGTTATCATCTTTAAGAGAAACGAAATCGTGTCCACGATTTACCAAAACTTTATCAAACTCAGAAGCGGTCACTTCTAACGTTTCGTTTTCAGTAAAACGTTTTCCTGTTTCGCGCATTACAGCGAAAGCTTCTGGTAAGATTTCTAATAAAATCTTCTCCTCTATTTCGTAAGCTTCTTTATTGATTTTATCAATTTTAGCGTATAAATCTTCTTTTACACCAAAATCTTCTGTTTCTTCAACTTGTTTTTTTAACTCTTCAATTTGAGCTTTAAGATCTTTTGTAGCTTCAACTAATTGAGCTTTAAATCCATCTGTTTTTCCTCTTAATTCATCAATTGATAATGAACTAAGCTTTTGACCAGCTTCATTCGCTAAGTCAACATATTTTCGTAATTCTTTTACATCTTTGGCATTCTTATCACCTAAGAAACCTTGTAAAATTTTGTTTAAAATATTCATATTTTTCTGCGTTCTTCGTCAAAATTAGCCACAATATATTTGAGACTAATTAAGATGCAAATATACGTTAACTATGTTAGTTATAGATTATAGAATCGAAAAAAGCCCCAATTTGGGCTTTTTTATTTTTAATATTCGTCCTCGTTCCAAAGGAAATCGTCGTCCGTTGGATAGTCAGCCCAAATTTCTTCAATGCTTTCGTAAGAATCTCCTTCATCCTCAATAGATTGTAAGTTTTCTACAACTTCCAAAGGTGCACCAGTACGAATTGCGTAATCAATTAATTCATCTTTTGTTGCTGGCCAAGGTGCATCACTTAAATAAGATGCTAATTCTAAAGTCCAATACATAGCTTATATTTTTTATTATTAGTAGAGACAATTAAACTCTAATTTATTTTCTAAAATTTGATTTTTTGCAAATCAAATAATCTGCCAAAGTCAAACTGTCAGTATTTATGTTAAAATTAAATTTTTTCGTTCTCTATATTTATTTAATTTTATGCCTAAATATAACGAAAATGGACACGAATATAACAAAATTATTTGCAATAAAATACCCAATTATTCAAGGTGGTATGATTTGGAATAGTGGTTGGCGATTAGCGTCAGCTGTAAGTAATGCTGGAGGACTAGGTTTAATAGGTGCTGGAAGCATGTATCCTGATGTTTTACGCGAGCATATAAAGAAATGTAAAGCTGCTACAAATCATCCTTTTGGCGTTAATGTTCCAATGCTTTATCCGAATATTGAAGAAATTATGCAGATTATTGTGGAGGAAGATGTAAAAGTTGTTTTTACTTCTGCTGGAAATCCAAAAACGTGGACAGAAACTTTAAAAAAAGAAGGAATAACTGTTGCGCATGTTGTCAGTAGTGCCAAATTTGCACAAAAATCACAAGATGCAGGTGTCGATGCTGTCGTGGCAGAAGGTTTTGAAGCTGGTGGACATAATGGCAGAGAAGAAACGACTACACTTTGTCTTATTCCGAATGTGAAACGTCAAATCAATATTCCGTTAATTGCTGCTGGAGGAATTGGAACAGGTTCTCAAATTTTGGCAGCATTTGCGTTAGGTGCAGATGGAGTACAAATTGGTTCTCGTTTTGCTGCAACGCAAGAATCGTCTGCGAATCAAGCTTTCAAAGATGTGATTGTAAATGCACAAGAAGGCGATACGCAACTTACATTGAAAGAATTAGCGCCTGTTCGATTGATTAAAAATGATTTTTATAATCAAGTTCAAGAAAAATATCAACAAGGTACAACCGCAGAAGAATTGAAAGAGCTTTTAGGTAGAGGTCGTTCTAAGAAAGGAATGTTTGAAGGTGATTTGGTGAATGGAGAATTAGAAATTGGTCAAGTTTCGTCATTAATCGATTCTATTCCGACAGTTGCAGAAGTTTTTGACGATTTATTAGTAGATTATCAAACTGCAAAAGATAAATTAATTCGATTATAATCATCACAATTTTATATTTTTACAAGGATGCAAAAGCATCCTTTTTTAATTAGCATAAATGATGAAACAACTTTTAAATATTGTATTTTTCTCTTTTTCGATTATTAGTTTTGGTCAACAATCTGATCAAGAAAAGTCAGAAAATGGAGCAACCATAAAATGGCAGAAATATGAAATTAACAACAATAAATGGGGCGAACACAAAATAAAAAAAGGTGTATATTCACAAACAATTTTCACAACCGACACAGCGGCTGGTTGGAAATGGCAAACACCTGGCAAGAAATATGGCGTGGTGGGTTATCCTGAAATTTGGTTTGGAGAAAGTGCTTGGTTTAATTTAGCTGACATCAAAACTGATAATTATTTCAAGAATATAAATGAGGTAAAAACTTTTGAAGTTGAGTATAAAACGAAGTTAAAAGTTAATGACAAAAAATATAATTTAGCTTTTGATTTTTGGTTACACAATTCGCCAAAAGTCGCTCTACAAACCATCGGAATTGAAGTGATGATTTGCGAAGATTATAATAAATTCAAGCCATTTGGTAAAAAAGTTGGAAATATTTTTACAACATTTGGACAATATGATATTTACAGAGGTCATATCATCAAAAAAGATTTGAATACAAGCTGGGATTATATTGCTTTTGTGCGAAAAGAAAAACGAACTTCGGGAAAAGTAAATGTGATGGAGTTTATAAATGAGATGAATAAACGAGATTATATTGGACAAAACATCTATTTATCTTCGTTTGAATTCGGAACTGAAATTTTAAATTCTACTGGAAATATTTTGGTTGAACAATATGAATTAAAAATAGAATAAAAAAAGCTGTCAAAATTTTTGACAGCTTTTCGTTTTATAATCTTCCTTGTTCTTTTAATTTCCAATAACGCATTAGTCCATTAACAGACATCCAGGATGGATTGGCGTATTCATACACTTGAATTTGATCTTCTGTCAAACCTAAATCTTTATAGTTTTTTGTGACATGATCAACAAAAACTGGGACAATTTCTTCGGTCGGAATTTGATCATCATACATTGGTTTGATATAATTTGACCAATCATTCAACGATTTTTCTAATTGATCAAAATGATTTTCTAAATCTTCGTGATAACCATAATGCGTCGGATAAATTCCTTTTGCATTAATTTTTCTCAATTTAGCAATCGATTCTTTCCACAATTCAATATTAATATCTGGCGGCGGACAAGGCGGCACAACAGGTCCGTTTTCAATCTTCACTCCTGCTACATCACCTGTAAAAATAACATCATCTAACACATAAGCATTGTGATGAACAGCATGTCCAGGCGTATAAACAGTCTGAAAAACCGCATCACCAAACTCCACACTTTGTCCATCTGCCAAACCAACCAAATATTCTTCGTCAATTGGTTTCATTTCTCCCCACAAACGATCCATATCATCGCCATAAATCATTTTTGCTGATTCCCACAATTTTTCAGGATTTTTCAGATGTGGTAAACCAATCGGATTTAAGAAAATTGTTGCGCCATGTTCTGTAAATTTCCACGCAGCACCAGCGTGATCAAAATGAATATGTGTAATTAAGATATTTTCGATATCGATTACTCGCCAACCTAACGCTTCAATTCCCGCTTTCAAATTTTCAAAAGTTGAATATGGCCCTGGATCAACCAAGATTGGTCCTTGTTCAGTTTCGATTAAATAAGATGCGATTGCTTCGTTTTCATTCTGAAAATTAAGATCGATTGTATGTATTTTTGGCATGTTATAATATTTCTTCTATGGTATAATTGATTCCATTAAATTCTAATTTATCTCCAGCTCGTTTTCCAACTAAAGCATCAAAAATAGGCGCTTGTGTACTAATTCCAACAAACTTTTTATTTTCCCATTCAAAATCTTTGAAAGATAAACCAATTACAAAATTCACTTTATCTGTAAACACAACATTTCCTTCTGTAATTTCGTCAACCAATTCAGGTTTTAACGCTTTAAAATTTTCTAAATCTTCAGTTGCTTGATTGATACGAACTCGTAAACTTCTCGCTGCATCTGTCGACTGACTTTGTTGTGCAAAATCATCTAACTCTAAACTTGATTCTTCGTCTAAATCTGCTCCTTCAGCATAAATTCGTTCAGATTCTTTTAACGCATCAATTTCATTTTGTTTCAATTGAATTAAATGTTGAATAACATCTTTTCTAATATGTTTTTTATTCATTTTTGTAGTTTTATGTTAGTATAAACTTACAAAAAATAAAAAACTCCTAAAAGTATTTTCAGGAGTTTTATCGTTTAATTAAGATATTCGGTAATGTAATCTTCTAATTCAAATTTTGTCATGGCTTGATCATGGAAAACCTTTTTCTCACCTTTATTATAAATGATTGTTACAGGAATATTTCCTGCCCATTTCGGATCAAATGACGGAATCCATTCATTCATTCGTTTGGTATCATCCAACAAAACAACTTCTGTATTTATCTTATTGTCAAGCATAAATTTCTTTACTTTATCGATAATTTTTGGTCTATCCAACGAAACCAACAACATCTTGAAATTAGGATTGTCTTTGTATTTTTCGTTAATTTCCATAAACGCTGGAATCTCCTCCACACAAGGCGCACACCACGTTGCCCAAAAATTAACCACCACAACTTGATCTTTATAATTTGCTATTTTATCGTGCAAAGCTTCATATTTTACAGTTTCTACAGATTGTGCATTTACAGTAGAAAAAGCCAAAATTCCCATTAAACCTAGGAAAGAAAATAGTTTCATATTTATTTTTTAAAAATATTTATTCAAATGTAATAGAACAAGAATCAATCCAAGCTATTTTTCTCTAAATTTTGTTGAATAGAATATTAAACCGATTTTTGTAAAAAAATAATCAATTTGTTTTCAAAAGAAGATGCTTATCGCATAAAAAAGGATTTTTGGATTTCGTATGGAACGTATATGAAATTGCAAATGAATGCCGAAGGAACGCGTATTAATTGGATAAATTACAAAACGGATGTAAAAGGTGTTTATTTTAGAACGGATGTCGAGCGTAAATTTGCAGAGGTTTCGATTGAAATTTCGCATCCAGATCCGTCCGTTCAACTGATGATTTATGAACAGTTTGAGGAATATGAAAATGTTTTGGAAAGTTATCTTGGCGAAAAATGGATTTGGACAAAAGAAGATTATGATGAAGATGGAAAAATGATTTCGACGATAAAAATGCGTTTAGAAAACATTAGTATTTTTAGAGAAACCGATTGGCCACAGATTATTCCGTTCCTAAAAGATCGAATGATTAATTTGGATGAATTTTGGTGCGATCACAAAGATAGTTTTGAAATTTTTAAAGAATTATAAAGCAAAAGAAGCTCAATATTGAGCTTCTTTTTTATTTCAGTTTAAGCAATTTCGCACGTGAAATTCTCGATTTCTAACAATTCATTCGTTTCTTCCAAAACTTCGTTTCGTTGTTCTTGAGACAAGTTCAATGAATCTAAAAACTTATTATTTTGTTGTAAATCTTTCACCAAAATACATTCTTTTGACAAAAGAACTTTTTCTTGCTCTGGCGTCAAAGTCGTTAAACATGTAATTGGATACAAAGCCGCATTATCAACCAAATATTTGATACTATTTGTTTCAGGATAATCCCAAGAAATCAATCCAATTCCATAATAATTTGCAAAATCTATACTATCCGTCGTTAAATACGCATTCGTTACCAAGAAACCTTTTGTTGGTTTCATATCTCGTCCAAAAAAATGATACGTATGGCTTTCTACATCTTTCATTCGCGATAAAAAATACATCGGCGTTGTCACCGAAATTTTGGCATCTTCGTCATTTCTGAATTTACATTCACAGAAAAGCAATTGATCTCCTTTAGAAGCCACCACATCAATTTCGTGCGTTACCGCATTTCCTTGTACAATTTCAGAATGCAACGATTGATATCCTGCTGCTTGCATTACTCTTCCAATCCACTTTTCAAAATAATATCCTTCTGGTCCCAAATCTCTCAAAGCTCGTTTTAGGCTATAACGCGCTGCATACGAATTTCTATAATTTTTGAGATGAGCAAAAGCAATGCGATACAATTCTCTGGTCGGAATTCCATCGTAAAGATCTTTCGAAACTAATTCGAAAACTTCTTCAACTTCCTCTTTTTTTGCACCAGATTTCGTTAACGAACGTTTTAAAGCTTTTGGATCATATGGGATTAACTCGCCCGAGTTTTTCTTTACTAACATATTTTAAGGTTGAATTTTATTCTTAACGAATTTAAATAATTCTGATTAAAATACCTCAAAAGTTTAAATTCTAAATAAAGGTTATCTTTGCAAAAGTTTTAAAATCAATACATGAAATTAGATACATTTTTACAAGAAAGAAGTGGTAACCAATGCGAATTGACGCGAGTTACAGAAAATTTGGCTATTTATGAAGTGAATCCTGATGCGAGTAGTAATCCTGATCGAAATGTCTACATTACACAAAAATGTATCAACCAAATTGAAAAGAAAGAGGAATTAGATACTTCATTTTGGGAATCATTTTTACTTTCTTCTATGTGGAGCGAAGTTCCTGCCGTACAAGTGCTTTCATGGCGAATGTTGAATCGTTTTCGTAACGAATCTTGGGCTGCTGATGCTTTGGATATGATGTATTTGGATGACGAAAATATGGAGTGGGCAAAAGCATCTGGTGATCACGAAGGTGACGGAAGTGTTGATTTGCACAAGGATAGCAACGGAAATATTTTGGTGAATGGGGATACGGTGACATTGATTAAAGATTTGGACGTAAAAGGTTCTTCTATCAATGCAAAAATTGGAACTGCTGTACGAAATATTCGTTTAGTTCATGATAATACCGAACAAATTGAAGGAAAAGTTGACGGACAATTAATCGTTATTTTAACGAAGTTCGTGAAAAAACAAGCATAAAAAAATCCACTCAGTTGAGTGGATTTTTCGTTTTATCTAATTCTTTTATAAATTTCAACTCCTTTAGCAGTCTCTATTTTCAATACATTATTATGGATATTAAACTTTCCTTTAAGAATAATTTCAGGAGTTTGATTTTCCTCTTGTATTCCTTTTAAATAAATTGAATCTTTTTCAAAATCATACATTCCTGAATTAATTGGTTTAAATGTAGAATTATTCACTTTTTGAAATGTATTTGCAGATTCAAAATAAATTCTTTCATTATTTTCTACATTTTCCCAAGCTCCAAAAAACTGATTTTGGCTTAAAAATTTATCTTTTAACGTTATAATCAAAACAAAGAATCCAATAAAAACTAGAGGAATATAAATAAATTTCAGTTTACTTATTTTATTGATTTTAACCGTTCTTTCTTCTTCAAACAAAGGAGGAGTTTTTATAAAGTATTTAATCAATTCCTTATAATCTGACAGAAAAACAAATAACGCCATCATCGTTAAAACGACTGCCATTCCTTTTGCTCCATCAATATCATAAGCAAAATCCATCAGCAAAATATTAACCATAAACGTTAAGAAAATAATGATGCCAATTCTTGTTGTTTGCCTAAAAAACAAAAGCAAAGAACTGATAATTTGGGTTGAGGCGATGATTAAACCATACCAATATGAATAACCATAATAAAACCACGTAAGCTCAAATCCTGAAAGATTTCCTATTGGTTTGTCATAGACGCTTGGTTGCGATATAAATTGAGTTTCAAAAATTTTTGCAAAAGCGTAAGAAATAATCATGGTTGCTAAAAAATAGCGACAAAATGTATAAGTAAAATAGTGAATCTTTTTCCTATTGATCATGTAAAAATAATTTATTGGCTAAAATATTTTAATAAAAAGATTCAAAATTGTAAGAATGTAAACTAATCAAAAAATTTCAAAAGTGTGTCCTTTTCTAAATCAACTTCCTTAAAAAATTGATTTGGTTTTAGTTTTGTGATTGATTTGAAATCTTTCATAAAATGTGATTGATCGTAATAATCATTTGATGACAATTCAGTTAAATTTTTACTTTCTTTTTTATTGAGTAAAGAATTTCTGAATCGATATACTTTTCTATATTCAGAAGGAGATTTTCCTAAATGTTTCTTGAAAATTCGATTCAAATATTGCCTTGAAATTGAATATTTAGTTGAAATATCTTAGATTTTAATTTCATTTTCAACATCTCTAATTATATTTTCCATAAAAGATAAATCAACTTCTATCAACTTTGAAATCAAATATTTTTCTAATTCAATTGCTTTTTCATTCACTGTTAAATCAAATAATTTGGCAGAAAACTCTGTTATATCTTCAAACAAATCATAATCAATTAATGTCTTTTTACTTTCCGAATTAAAATCAGTTACATCAAAATGAAATATTCCTAAAGGTTTAAAACAGATCGTGATTTCGTCGAACAAATGTGTATAAAAAATTCTCATCGGCTTCGAATAACTCAAAACCAAAGAACCAATAATTGAATTATCGTTAGAAGAACTAAGAAAAATATTCTCTTTTTCCTCTTTCACAATGGTATTTTTATTGATTGTATAAAAAAAATTATTATTCGGAAATGTCTCATATTCTACACTTCCTGAATTTTTATCCTCTTTTATAAAATAATATCCATCTACATATTTCTGTAAAATTTTATTTTTCGGCTTGTAGTATTCAATATTCATAATAGAAAGTCCATTATCTCTTTAAATGTAAAGGTAATTTGAAACATTAAAAAAATCCTTAAAACTTATTTTAAGGATTTTCTGTATATCTAAAATTGAATTTACTTTTCTATTTCTTTCAAGTTTTCTATTTTCTTTGTTGCTAAGAAACCTTTGATATCCTCAAAATGTTCTTTGACACGTTTATTTCCAAATTCGAAAACTTTCTCTGCCAACCCATCTAAGAAATCACGATCATGGGAAACTAAAATTACCGTTCCTTCAAATTCTTTCAATGCATCTTTGATGATATCTTTTGTTTTCATATCCAAGTGATTTGTTGGCTCATCTAAAATCAAGACATTATAAGGCTCTAACAACAATTTTACCATTGCCAAACGCGTTTTTTCTCCACCAGAAAGCACTTTTACTTTCTTGTCGACATCATCACCTTTGAACATAAATGCGCCCAAAATACTTTTGATTTGTGTTCTGATATCACCTTCTGCAATGCGGTCTACAGTTTCGAAAATAGTTAAATCTTCATCTAATAAAGCAGCTTGATTTTGAGCAAAATATCCGATTTGTGCATTATGACCTATTTCTAATTTTCCTTCGAAATCAATTTCATTCATAATCGCTTTAATCATTGTTGATTTTCCTTCGCCATTTTTACCAACTAACGCTACTTTTTGTCCTCGTTCAATTACCATATTCGCATCTTTAAACACAATATGATCGCCATACGATTTATCTAAATTTTCGACTACAACAGGATATTGTCCCGAACGAGCAGCTGCAGGGAATTTCAATTTCAAAGCTGAAGTATCAACCTCATCAACTTCGATAATATCTAGCTTTTCCAACATACGAACGCGCGATTGCACTTGTTCTGTTTTAGAGAAAGTTCCACGAAAACGTTCGATAAATAATTTATTTTCAGCAATGAATTTTTGTTGTTCATCATAAGCTTTTTGCTGATGAATTCTACGATCTTGACGCAACACTAAATAGTCAGAATATTTGGCTTTATAATCATAAATTCGTCCCATTGTCACTTCGATTGTACGATTCGTAATATTATCGACAAATGTGCGATCGTGCGAAATCACCATCACAGCTTTGGCTTGATTTTTCAAGAAATCCTCTAACCACTGAATCGATTCGATATCCAAGTGATTCGTTGGCTCATCTAATAAAATTAAATCTGGTTTACGCAAAAGAATTTTAGCTAATTCGATTCGCATACGCCAACCTCCCGAAAACTCAGAAGTTGATCGATCCAAATCTTCTTGCGCAAATCCCATTCCTTTCAAAACCTTTTCCACTTCGGCTTCGTAATTTACTTCTTCTATCGAATAAAATTTCTCACTAACTTCTGAAACGCGCTCGATTAGCTTCATATAATCATCACTTTCATAATCAGTTCGTACAGTTAATTGCTCATTTAATTCATCAATTTCATTTTTCATTGATAAATATTCAGCAAAAGCTTTTGATGTTTCTTCACGAACAGTACAATTATCTTCGGTTAACAAATGTTGTGGTAAATAAGCAATTACCGCATCTTTTGGCGCTGAAATATTTCCCAAAGAAGGTTTATTGATTCCTGCAACAATCTTAAGTAAAGTAGATTTTCCTGCTCCATTTTTTCCCATTAAAGCAATTTTGTCATTTTCGTTTATCACAAAACTAACTCCACTAAACAACGTTGAAGAACCGAATTGAACGGTAATATCATTAACTGTAATCATAAATTTTATCGAATAATTGCGGCAAAGATAATCGAATGAGAAAGATTAATTATTATCAATAGGATTTAGAATCGTATTATTTTACCACTGAATCGATTAAATTGTATATTTATCTAAATATTAATACTCATTATGAATAAATTTTACATTTTAATTATAAGTTTAATCTCTGTAAGCAATGTTATTGCACAAGAAAAAAAATCGGATTTTGATAAATTTAAAGCAAATGCTGTTAAAAATAGTTGCGAATGTTTTCATAAAATAAAACAAAATCAATTATATAATCGAAAAGAGCTTTATGACAAAATCAAATCTTGTATTGATGAAGAAGTCCTAGCTTTTCAGATGATTGATAAATTAAGTGCTATTTCAGTTGAAACAAACGGTAAAAAGAAAAAGGATAAAAAAGAAATCAAAATTAATATTGATACAAATGAAAAAAGTGGAGAATATCTAAAATATTACAGAGCAATCGAGTCAGATTTATTCGATAATTGCGATAATTTTAGAGATATTATTGCTTCAAGTGAAATTGGATTAGAAAATGAAATCCCTTCTGAAAATAGAAAAGCTTTGGATTATTATTCTGAAGGTTTGAAAGCTGTAAAGGAAAGTAATTGGAAATCTGCAGCAGACTTTTTTGCAAATGCGGTTAAAGAAGATCCGAAGTTTTATTATGCGTGGGATAATCTTGGGGTAAATTTGAGAAGATTGGAACGATATGATGAGGCAATAGAAGCTTATCAAAAATCTTTGCAAATCAATCCTTATGGCGCTATGCCATTACAAAATATTGCAGTGGCTTATATACATCAAAAAAATTATACTGCGGCAATAGAAGCCTATGAAAAGTTTGCAGATATTTATCCTAACAATCCTGAAACTTTTTACGGTTTAGGTCATTTGTATATCGTTGATCTTAAAGAATATGAAAAAGGTTTAGATTACATGTGTAAAGCCTATAATAAATACATTGAAAATAACTCTCCATACAGATCTGATGCAGAAACGGTAATTTCGGTTGCATATCAAGCGATGAAAAAGAATAATCAAGAAGAAAAATTTATGGAAATTTTGAAAAAAAATAATATTCACATTGGAGAATAATAAAAAAAGCTCGAGATTATCTCGAGCTTTTATATGTTGTAAAGAATTTCTTAAACTGTTAAATCTTCACCAACTTCTAATAAAATCAATTGAATATGACGCGAAAAGAAAATAGATTTCGCTTCTGCTTTATCAATTTTAATTGGTGGAAATGTATCGTAATGATAACCCAAAACCTTAGTTGCTTGCACATATTCTGCAGCAATAGAAGCACTTTTTGCACCCATCGTAAAGTTATCTCCGATTGGTAAAATTGCTAAATCAAGTTGTCCAATTGTATCTGGAATCAACTTCATTTCGTATGTCAAAGCTGTATCACCAGCGATATAAACACGCTTTCCTTCACTTTCGATAATGTAGCCATTCGGATCTCCTCCATACGTTCCATCAGCAAATGAACTCGAATGAAATGCAATCGTCGATTGAATCGAACCAAAGTCAAAACTAAATTTACCGCCCGTATTCATTCCGTGTGCTTTCAAACCTCTTTCCGAATAATAAGAAGCAATTTCTGCATTCGAAATAATCAAAGCGCCTGTTCGTTTTGCCAATTCTTCCACATCATACACATGATCTTGATGCGCATGCGTAATGACAATATAATCCGCTTTTAAACTTTTGAAATCGATGTTTTTTGCTAATTCATTTGGTGTAATAAATGGATCAACAACAATGTGTTTGCCGTTTGCTTCAATCGCAAGCGAGGCATGTCCTAAGTATTGAATTTTCATTATATATTTTTTTGTGATTAACGAATTAAAGTATCAATAAAATCGAAACCGATTAAGCTATATCCTAATAATACAGCGAAAAATAAAGCTAACATTGCTACTTGTTTCAAGAATGGATCGAAATCTTTTGGGTCTTTTACTGCGAAAATTTGACGACGAATGGCGTTCGCAAAAAAGATTAAAATTAAAAATACAAAACCAGATAATTTACCTTGTTTAAGTGGTGACATCGTTACATATAATGCGCTTAATGCAAAAGGAATCGTCATTAAAGCCATTTGGTAATATTTACTTTTTTGAAATCCTAATTTTGATGCAACCGTAATTTTATTGTTTTTGACATCATTTTTCACATCGCGCATATTGTTCAAATTTAACACTGCTACACTCCAACATCCCATCGAAGCTGCAGGTAATAAAATTTGCCATTGAAAAACTTTAGAATATAAAAATTCTCCACCCGCAACAGCTAAAATTCCAAAGAATAAGAACACAAAAACATCTCCTAAACCAATATATCCGTATGGTTTTTTTCCCATTGTATAAGCCATTGCTGCAAAAATAGACGCAACACCCAAGCCAAGAAAAATGTAAATGTATTTCATATCATTTGGATAAAAAGATACATACAACAATGCAGCAACACAAGCTAAAGAAATCGCAACCATAATTCCGATGGCAACTTTCATTTGGTTTTGTGTAATCAATCCAGATGCTACAGCACGCTGTTCTCCTACTCTATTTGCGTCTGTTCCTTTTACCGCATCGCCATAATCGTTTGCGAAATTTGATAAAATTTGGAAAGCCAAAGTTGTTAAAAGTGATAAGAAAAATATATCATTTCGAAAGATTCCTTCTGATTTTGCAATAAATCCAGCCAATAATAATCCACTCAAAGAAAGTGGTAATGTGCGAAGCCTTGCGGCTAATATCCATTTTTTCATACTGAACAAAGATAATGAAGATTTTACTTTTTTTATCATCGAAAATTGAAGTAATATTGCATAGAATTTATCTATTTCAACTACTAAAATGCCTCGTAAAAAGAAAACACAACAATCTATTTTTAATACATTAAAAAAAATCAAACTTTCGACTTATGTAATTAGTTTGCTGATTTTGTGCGTTGTTTATTTTGCGTATCGTTATCGCCATGGTATTCATTACTATTTTTCGGTTGTAGAAAAATCGCTGAAAGGCGAAAAATTGGTTGATGATAAAGTTACAAAATTTGACATTCGAAATATTGAGGTGATGGATAAATATTATCTCAAAACTTTTGGTGTTGATGTTTCGCATTATCAAGGAAAAATTGATTGGACGAAAATGCATACGATTTACAATTTGTATCCTATAAATTTTGCTTTTATCCGTTCTACAATGGGAACTTCGTCTATTGATGAGACTTTTGAGGATAATTGGGAAGGTGCAAAAGAAAATAATATTTTGCGTGGTGCTTATCATTTTTATCGTCCAGACGAAAATTCGACTTTACAAGCGCAGAATTTTATTGCAAAAGTAAAATTAGAAAATGGCGATTTGCCTCCAGTTTTGGATATTGAAACCTTACCGAGAACACAATCTATGGTTCGTTTGGTGGAAGGAATTAAGAATTGGTGCAAAATTGTTGAAGAGCATTACGATATCAAACCGATTATTTATACGTCGGACAAATATTTCGAAGATTATTTGCAAGATCATTTTGATGGTTATATTATTTGGATTGCCAATTACAATTTTTGGGTGCAAGAAATGAAAGGTCATTGGGATTTTTGGCAATTTACCGAAAAAGCAACCATAGATGGCGTAAAACGTTATAAAGTTGATGTGAATATCTACAACGGAACCATTGATGATTTGGAAGGATTGACGCTTTAATTCTTTGGATAAAATTTCTTATAATCCTCGTGATAAGCACTATCCCAATTTATTTTAGAAAAATCTTCGGAAGTATTATTGAATTTCGCATCGGCTACCAAACGTTCGCGCGTTGAAAGTGGACGAAAAACATATCTAAAATCTGTATTGATCAAATATTTTCTTAATTTTTGGAGCTCTTTACTTTTAATTGAATCTTTATTTATTCCTATAATAATAGATTTTGGAATTCTTTTATCTTTTTCAGTTTTCTGTTCTATTCTTTTAATAAAATCAATTATTGTATCCGATTTTATTAGAATTAGATCTTTCTTTTTAACTTTAAATTCTTCATAAATTTCTTTATTCCTTTCAGCTTGAAAAGAAGGAGTTCCACAAAAATCATCATAAGGAAACTCATTATTATAATAGTAGATTAAAGTATCATTATAAAATATAAATTGATCTTCGGCAAAATCAAAAGAAGGTTCTGGTATTAAAGAATCTTTACTATAATAATCATTTAAAGCTTTGTTATACTTTCTATAAGAAAACGAAGAATCTGCATTCATTCCCATTGCTAAAATCTTTTGATTAATCGAATCTTGATGCAATTTATCTCGTTCTTCTTGCGATAATTCTCGCTTACAACTCAACAAACCAAATCCTAAAAGTAAAAAGTAAACAATAGATTTCATTGATAATTATTTTCTTAAAGATAACAAAAAAGCGAATCGTTTGATTCGCTTTTCTTTATTTTAAAACCTTTACTTCTTTTTATATGAATATTTTATTCTAAAGTTACTTTTCGAATAGGTTTGATGAAAAAAGCAATAAAAATTACAGTTAAAATTGTCATTGTTCCGCCAAAAATAATTCCTGGAACTAACCCTAAAAATGTTGCGGCAATTCCACTTTCTAAAGCTCCTAATTCGTTAGAAGAGCTCACAAATATTGAATTGACAGATGAAACACGACCTTTCAAATTTTCGGGCGTTTTGATTTGTAAAATACTTTGACGAATTACCATCGAAATTGCATCAAAAGCACCTCCAAACATCAAAATAACAAAACATAAATACAGATTTTGACTAAATCCAAAAGAAATAATACAAACACCAAACATTGCGACTGCTCCCAATAATTTTGGTCCAACATTTCCTTTCAATAAACTTGGAATCATCGACAAGAAAAACATCATTATAATAGATCCAATTCCATGTGCTGAACGTAATAAACCAAAAGCTTCAGAACCTTGATTCAGTACTTTTTCTACGAAAGCTGGCAACAACGATTCTGCTCCACCAAAGAAAACCGCAAACATATCCAAACTCAAAACAGCTAAGATAATTGGTGTTCCCCAAATAAATCTCAAACCTTCTTTGATACGTGTCATTGGTGATTCTGTCGATTCTGATTCAGATAATTCTGCTGGTTTTTTAGAGATCAACAATATCATGACCATCGAAATACACATAATTGTAAAAGCGGTTATCAAAGCAGCTTCAATACCAAATTTTGCTAAAATAACTCCTCCTGCTAAAGGTCCTAAAACTGATCCAATCATAAATGCAGACGAAGAAACTGGAATTGCTTTTGTGTAGTTTTCTTTGCGAACAACTAAAGCTAAAAGGGCAAACAAAGCTGGTCCGCTAAAAGATCTTGTCAATCCCAAAATGAAAAATGCAAAATAACAAATTCCTAAATAAACAGGAATTCCAATTGCTTGCCGAACTGACGGAAAATTTACAATCATCAAGACAAAAGATGCAGTCATAAAACAACCAATACTTCGTACCAAAATCATCCGTTTATCCAATTTATCAACCAATTGTCCCGCATAAAAAGCAGTTAAAAGAATTGGTAAAAACTCTGCTAAACCAATTAATCCAAGAAAAATTTCTTTCTGAGTGACTTTAAAAATTTCGTAAGCAACAGATGTACTCTGAATAAATAAAGCAAATATTAAGGAAAACCTTAAAAATATGAATGGAATAAATTCTTTATTTTTCCAAACGGATGGAACTTTCTCCTCTGATGTCATTTTGTAATTTGAATTTTAAGTTTTTAAATGTACACTGATTTTATTCAAAACTACCTTGATTTTGGATAATAAATTTGTATAAAATCAAAAAAAATCTTCGCGTATTTCTACCCGAAGATTTTTGAAAGTTTATGATGTATTTTAGTGTTTAATTTAAGCGAATTCTAATTGTTTTTTCTCCTCTAATTGAAGACGATATTCGTAAATATCCTCAATTGTCAAAACTGTCATTTCATGTTTTTCGGCAAAATCTATAATTTGAGGAACTTTCGCCATTGTACCATCAACATTTGTCAATTCGCACAAAACAGCTTCATTTCCCAAACCTGCCAATTTCACAATATCAATACTTCCTTCTGTATGTCCACGTCGCTCCATAACGCCTTTTGGACGAGCGATTAAAGGAAAAACATGTCCAGGACGATTAAGATCAGTCGGTTTTGCTTGAGGATGAATTGCCGTTTTTATCGTTTGTACACGATCCGTAGCAGAAACACCAGTTGTTACACCTTCTTTTGCCTCAATCGTAACTGTAAATGCTGTATGAAAGCGCGAATTGTTATTCACAACCATCGGATTTAACTCCAACTCATTTGCTTTATCTTTCGAAATACAGAGACAAACAATTCCGCTACATTCGCGAATCATCAAAGCCATATCTGGTGCTGTAATGGTGGAAGCAGGAAAAATGATATCACCTTCGTTTTCGCGGTTTTCATCATCAATTAATAAAATTCCTTTTCCGTTTTGTAGATCTTTAATTGCATTTGCAATTCTTTCGTTGGCTGTTGAGCCAAATTGTGTGATTGTTTTCATTTGATTTTTGTTTTTATCATGAAACATCACTTCAGGGCGAAACACATTGTTAAGTAATAAGTTCAAAGTTGTGAGTCATGAGTTTTTACTCAGAACTTAATACTTATCACTCATGACTTTCAGTTGTGTTCAATTTTCTTCTCTCATCCAGACTATACTGTCGGTTTTGGAGTTTCACCAAATCAGTCCCATAACAAAGTTAAAGGAGTCGCGGACTATAACCGCCGGTAAGGAATTTCGCCTTGCCCCGAAGAAAATTTCGTTTGTTAATACTAATTTTTTATTTGAAAAATTACCATAAACTTTCACGAACAAAGTTACAAAACCAAAATGAGTTATTTATAATGAATAAAGATAAAAGATAAACAATTTTTTACCTTTAAAATTTATTAAATTATATCTTTGAAAAAAAGATTTATGAAAAAAAATTTATTCTTTGGAGCATTATTGGCTTCTACAATTTCATTTGCACAAATTACATTAGAAAAAACTTTTTCTAAAAATGAATATGTTTCTGTTATAAATAACAATAAGGATATTACTTATGTTTCAGCAACAAATGATAATAAACTTGTTTTATATAACTCTGATTATTCAATTATAAAAACAATTAGTGTTGATATGCCAAGTGATTACTCTTTACATTTTTCATATGATATATATGATCGTTGGTTATCTGTCTCTAAACATATTTTCAATACAGATGATAATTATGAATTTATTGTAGAGATAAGAAATGATAGTGATTATAAATATTTAATTATTGACGAAAACGGGAAAATTATAAAAAATTTATCTAATTCTCCTAATTATTCTTCTTACTATCCAACTGTATTTTTTGATGAAAAATCAAATAAAAATAAATTAATAATTTCACAAGTAAATAAACAAGATTATTTAGATATATATCAAGAAGTTTACTTATTACCTACTTCGTCTTTATCAATTGAAGAAGTAAAAGAAAATTCTAAATTACAAGCTTTTCCAAATCCTGCACAATCAACATTAAATATTGTTAATCCTAAAAATGGTGCAAACAATGTAGAAATTTATGATATATCAGGACGATTGATTCTAAAAAAAGACTTTAATCCTATTGAAAATAAAATTTCTATAGATGTTCAAAATTTATCTAATGGAAACTATATTTATAAAATAGGTAATTCTTCAGCAAAATTTTTAAAAAAATAAATCATTAAAAGCACCTTATTTAAAGGTGCTTTTTACAAATACCTTTCAACAATCGGTTTTATTTGATTTGCAATAAATTGATATCCTTTTTCATTTGGATGAATACCATCTTTTGAAAGATATTTTTCTTTAGTTGAATTAAAACGTGAGAAAATATCAATAAATTCTATTTGATTTTGAAGCGCTACTTCTTTTAGTTTCTGATTATATAATTCAATTTTCTGAGTTGTACGAAATTTACGTTCAGGAACTTTTATTCCATCAACCATTTTAGAAATTGGTAAAATACTTATCACATAAATGTTAGGTGTAAATTCTTTTGCTTGAGAAATTACTTCAAAAAGATTTGATTCAAAATTAGCGAGTGAAACCAATTCTACATCATATCTTTCAGCTAAATCATTTGCGCCATAAAAAAAGAAAATTAGATTTTCATCAGGAGAAAGACGTGCTTTTGTCTCAACTTCAAATCGGTTCATTAAACCTTCTGTTGTCTCACCTCCAATTCCAAGATTAAAACAATTGACTTCATTTGCATTGTTGTTATAAAATTCTGTATGACAATAACGTTTCAAAATTTCTACATAACCTCCCAAAACCCCGTCATATTCGCCGTAAGTAATACTATCACCAAAAAATAAGCAATTTGTCATCATCATCTAAAACAACACTTTATCCTCTTTTCTCAATTCTTCTAAATAAGCAGCTTTTTCGTCGCGATAAAATAAATTCATTGTTTCGAATGGAATTAATTTCAAATCTTTGTTGACGATATGTACGCAAGATTTTTTAACAGCACGAACATCAAAATCATGTGCATCCATAAAATTCATAATGATTATTCGGAACAAATTATCGTAATCTAAATCCAATTCAGGTGCACAAACTTCTGGTAAACAACAAAGTAATTGATTTACTTTTGGTTGCACTTTATCAACAGAAATTCCTGTACTAAAAATGTCTAATAATTGTACTTTCAATTGTTCATCTTGTTCGTAGACAATTGTATTTTTCGATTCGTTATTCAACAAATCCGCAGGATTAATATAACGTGTAAGCGGAATTACCTCATCATTCAATTTCAGCATATAACCCATCGCCAAAGCATCTGGATTGCACGGAACTGGAATAATATCATCTGAATTGAAAAGTGGATATTGATCAATAATTTCTTGACGAACTTCTGTTAATGTAATTTTTTCGTGAGCCGAATCATCTCTATTTCTTCCCGCAATTTCGACAGGTTGAAACGTCACGCCACGCACACATTTTTGTTTAAGCGCAAAATCAATAATCTTCCCTATTTCATCAATATTTTTATCTTTTTGCAACACAACAACCAAAGTTGTAGAAAGATTTAATTCATTCAATTTTTCTAAAGCTTTCATTCGAACATCTGTCAAATCTTTTCCTCGAAAATCTTCTAAAACTTCTTTTTTGAATGAATCAAATTGCAGATAAATTTCAAATTCAGGCGCATAAGTTGCTAATTTTTCGGCAAAACCAGGATCATTTGCAATTCTAATTCCGTTTGTATTCAACATCAAATGTTTAATCGGTTTTGATTTTGCAATTTCCATAATCTCAAAAAATTGTGGATGAATTGTTGGTTCACCACCGCTAATTTGTACTACATCTGGTTCGCCTTCATTTTTAACAATTGTATCGAACATCGCCTCAATCTGCTCCAAACTACGATGAGAACCATAATGTGGCGACGACATGGCGTAACAAGTTGGACATGTTAAATTGCATCGATCTGTCACTTCAACAATTGATAAACACGAATGTTGCTCGTGATCGACACACAAACCGCAATCGTACGGACAACCATATTCGACATCCGTCCCAAAATGCAAAGGCATTTCCGAAGCTTTGTTATAATTTCTGATGTTTTTGTAATAATCGACATCAGTTGCAATTTTTGTTTTGAAGAAACCGTGATCTGGACAACGTTTTGTCATAAAAACATTTTCGTCTTCAATGATAATTTTTGCACCAACTCGTTTCAAACATTCTGGACAAAGACTTATTGTATAATCGTAATAGGTATAATTTCTAACCGGCATAGTATGAATTTGAAAACATGAAATCTTTTATAACAAAAAATAAAATAGTTGATATCAAGATGATTAAACTAATAAATAATATAAAAAATAATACTATTAATCGTTTTCGATTAACATTTTTCTGAATTAATTTATAAATTAAAGTAATAAAACTTGAGCCTATAAAAGCTATAAGAATTACAGCTAATACAGCAAGAAAAAAAATAAACTCTATAGTTCCTTCACTTATAAAATTTTGTAAAAAAATAACTGCTAACATTGGCTAAGATTTACATTGAACCACAAACCATTCCCGAAATAATAAGTGTTATCAAAGCACACATTCCGAAAACCATTAAATAATATTTTGTTTCTTTTTTATGTCCAGAAATTGAGTTAATAATTAGTGAAATTAATGTACCAACAGCACCACCAATAATCGCAATCACTAACAAAATCGCAATGATAATATAAATAAAATCACTTCCAAGACCGCCTTCTGCAAAAATAACTGCGTAGATCATTTTATGTATTTAGGTTTAGTTTGTAATAACTTAAAGATATAATAAATTATGACACAAACGCATGTTAATTGTATAGAACTTAAACCTAAAAATAATGGATGAATTGGTTTGATAAAATCTAAACAAAAACGAAATAAAAAATAAGCCAACATAAAGATTTGAAACAAATATCCAGAAGGATAAATATATTTTTCCTGAATAATCTTCAAAACTATCCAAAGCAAAAGAAGGTAAACAATTTCGTACAAAGCAACAGGATGACGCATCAATCCATCGCCTAAATTCATTCCAAAAATTGAAGTTGTTTCTATTCCATACGTTTGTTCGTAAACACCTGTTAAAAAGCACCCGATTCGACCAATTATCATCGCTAAAATTAATGGAAAAACAATCAAATCGCCTGTACTTTCTTTGTGACCAATTATTTTTTTTGTTAACTCAACACCAATTAAACCAAGGGTCAATCCTCCTACAATTGTATTACTTGTCCAGAAAAAGAGAAATTGATTTTCTGCATCCAAAAAAGCTTGAGGATTTTCTAATGTTCCAATTATTTTGGATCCCAAAAGTGCACCAACTAAAGCGCCAATAATAATACCGAAAGATTGAATTGTAGACAAACTTGATTTGTTACGTTTTCGAAGAAATGCATAATAACGCATCGCAATAAAAATTCCGACCGATTCGAAAATAGGATGAATTAAGACTGAATGTCCAAAAATTTCGATGGAAACAGGAAAATCTATTGTCACAAATTAATTAGGTTTTGGGTAAATGTAATTGATTTTATAGAAATATAAAAAAGCGATGTTAAACATCGCTTTTTTATATTTCGAAAATTTTCTTATCTAAATTTAGAAAAATCTCTTGGACGTTTTTCTAAGAACGCATTACGACCTTCTACAGCTTCCTCTGTTCCGTATGCAAAACGTGTTGTTTCTCCAGCAAAAATTTGTTGTCCAACTAAACCATCGTCTACTAAATTGAATGCAAACTTCAACATTTTAATTGCCGTTGGCGATTTTGTTAAAATTTCTTGTGCCCAATCAAAAGCAACTTGTTCTAACTCGTCATGTGGAACAACTAAATTCACCATTCCCATATCGTAAGCCTCTTGTGCAGAGTAATTCAATCCTAAGAAAAAGATTTCACGTGCACGTTTTTGACCAACCTGTTTAGCCAAATAAGCCGAACCGTAACCACCATCAAATGAAGCTACATCTGCATCAGTTTGTTTGAAAATTGCGTGTTCTTTAGAAGCCAATGTCATATCACAAACCACGTGCAAAGAATGTCCTCCACCTACTGCCCAACCGTTTACCACAGCTACAACAACTTTAGTCGAAAAACGAATCAAACGCTGAACTTCTAAAATATTTAAACGTCCAACACCATCTTGTCCTTCATAACCTTTTGCACCACGAACACGTTGATCTCCTCCAGAACAGAAAGCCCAACCACCGTCTTTTGCAGATGGTCCTTCTCCTGTTAATAAAATTACACCAACTTCACGATCTTCTTCTGCTAATTGAAAAGCATCTAATAATTCGAAAACAGTTTTCGGACGAAATGCATTACGAACTTCAGGACGATTAAACGCAATACGCATAACACCATCACATTTCTTGAACGTGATATCTTCGTACTCCTTTACCGTTTGCCAATTGATTGTTGCCATTATATATTTTGTTTTTTGATTAAAAATTTAACTTTTCGAAATTAAGGCTTTTCTATTAATTAAGAATAAAGTTAATAAAACTATAGGTTATTTTTTAGATTTGATTTCACCAACAACTCTCCTATTGTTTTTGATTTCAGTTCTGTTTCTCGCCATTCATTTTCAGGAATAGAATCAGGCATTATACCTCCTCCAACATATAAATTAACTTTATTCGAAAAGATTTTCGCACATCGAAGATTCACAAAATACTCTGATTCTGTTTTATTTTGAAAGCCCATAAAACCAGCATAAAAAGTACGATCATATCCTTCATTTTTTAAGATAAAATCTTTTGAAAGATCTTTTGGCATTCCTCCTACAGCAGGTGTTGGATGCAAGGCTTTCAACAAATCATATAGCTGCGATTTGTCTTTTAATTGAGCTGAAATAAATGATTTCAAATGTTCAAAAAAGCCAGCATTTACAGAAAATGGACCATCAACATCGATGTAAGATGTATAAGGTTCTAAAGTTGACGAAATATAATCGGTTACCACTTGTTGTTCGTGATATTCTTTCTCTGTCCATTCATCTTCTTTTGCTTTTGTTCCAGCCAAAGAAACAGTTTGTATAAATTGGTTATTTTCTTTCAATAAAAGCTCCGGCGAAGCTCCAATCCAACAACCTTCTTCTGCATCAAATCGCAAATACACATAGGCATTTGGATAATGTTGATGCAAATTTTTGAACGTTTCAACTAAATTAATATTCGTTTCTGGAAGTGAATTGATTCGACTAATTACAATTTTTTTAGTTGGTGAATCACTTTGTAATTCTTGAACTGTTTTTTGAATTAAATTAATATAATTTTCATACGAAATAGCTTCATTTTGATCAGATTCTGGTAGAGAAAGTTCGAAATTTGGTAATTCATCAATCGAAATTTCTATAACCTCATCATCATTAAATTCAATCAATTTTGTATTATCGAAACTATTACAAATAAACTTGTTAGCCGATTCTAAACTTTTATTTTCCCACAACTCCACTTGTGTAGAATTTGGTTTTCTAAAAAGTAGAAATGGTTTTTGATTCTGGATTAATCTTTCAAGTTTATCTTGAAATTTTTTAAACATGTTTTTTAGAAATAATGGCGTTTGTTAAATGTGTATAACAGATTAATTTATCGTTTTCATCTTTGATTTCAATCTTAATCAAATGCGAAGTACGACCTTGTTTTACAACTGTTGCATGCCCAAAAATTATTCCTTCCTTTTTTGGACGAAGATGATTTGCGTCAACATGTTGACCAACCGCCACAAAATCATCAGAATTTAGAATAACATTAGACAAAGTACTTCCCAATGTTTCTGCCAAAACGATAGAAGCGCCGCCGTGCAACAAACCAAAAGGCTGATGAACTTTAGGCGTTACAGGCATTTTTCCTGATAAAAAATCTTCTCCAACTGCCGTAAATTCTATATCTAAAGTTTCAAGTAATGTATTTTTCGACATTTCGTTGAACTTCTGTAAAATATCTTGTTCGTTCATGATTTAATGTATTTTTGGGTTATAAAGTGCTGGATGTTTCGCCGTAACATCTTTGTAAAAATCTTGAATTTCATCCATCACATCTTCTAAAGTTCTGTTTTCTGTATCCACAATTTTTGAAATTCCAGCTCGTTTTTTCTTGAAATCACAATAAGCCAAAACAATCGGAACATCTGCTTTTTGTGCGATATAGAAAAATCCATTTTTCCATTTTTCTGCACGAGAACGTGTTCCTTCTGGTGTATTGATTAAATATAATTTATCTGATTTTTTTAAAATATCTGAAGCAAAATCAACCATATTATGTCGTTGAGAACGATCAATTCCGATTCCGCCCATTTTCTTGATAAAATATCCATACCAAGGCTTTGTCCAAGCATCTTTGATAAACATTTTCATTGGAATTCCCATTTGCCAAAAAGCCAAAATAGTGTAGTAAAAATCCCAATTGGAAGTGTGCGGAGCGCAAACCAAAACGCATTTATCTACTTTCGATAAATCGAGATGATTATCTAATTTCCAACCTCCTAATGAGTACAAAAGTTTACCTAAAATTTTTTTCATAAAATGATGCTTTATGCATTTGCAAACATACAAAACTCGAAACGGATATTAGTCAAAGTAACCAAAAATAAAAAGAGACATTCCGAAATGAAATGTCTCTTTTTGAATATTATTAATTAAAATACTTCTTAAGTCTACGCAAAGAAATCAACGATTATTTGAATGATTTCTGTAGTTAATGTTAATAGAATCTGTATCATCTTTATAGTGTATTTCTTGGTTTGATTTTTCTTTTTTGTTTTCGGTTCTTGGTAAATTTAGTCCTACTGAACCATCTTTACTTTCGATACGAATACCATTTTTATCGATTCTAACTCTCGCCGAATCGTTTCCGTCGTTTACATTTATGTTTAGATCCTCTGAATCAAGATTGATATCGTCCTCAGAATCTGAATCTTTTTGACAATTCAAACATACGAATTTTTTTCCATTATATCCAAAATAATTGTTATTCACATCGTTAATATAATCTGTGTCATATTGTCCAGAACGCAAATTTACTGAATTAGATTTTTTAACAAATACTACTTTATTTTTAGGAACATAAATTTTGATATCAACTGTTTGCTCTCTAAACTTACCATCTTTAGGAATTTTAACGAAATTATCTAAATTTAACTTGTTTCCATTCAATTGATAATTGTATTTGATCGACTCTAAATTACGCTTTGCTTCCTCTTTACTTCCACCTTTTGATGAGTAACGAATTTCTAAATGAATGTTATTATCATTGCTTTCTTCGATATCAAATGTCTTATAAATCGGAATAACTAAATTTCCATTTTCGTCAATCAATTGTTCTAATTTATTAAAACCGCTGTATTTGTAGTTACCGTCTTCGTTGTTTACAAATTGAATTTGAAGTGTATCTGATGGGATATTTAAAATTTTATCCTCGGTCATTTCAACATTACTTCTAAATTTACTTGCTGTACTTACCGAAATTCCAATGATTGCAAATAATGCAACAAACCAAAGAGCGATTGATCCAAAAATGACAGCTTTACTTACTTTAACTTTATTCCAGAAACATTTTACACCTAAAATTGTCAATAAAACACCTGGAATTACCATTAATATTCCTCCAAATATTTTGGCTGCCATACTCATCCATTCCTCTTCAACAAGGTAACCGAATAATTCTGTTGGCATTTCTGTCCAAGTTGTAAAGAAGAAAAAGAATCCTCCAATGATTAATCCAATTCCTGAACTTAAAATGATAAATCCGATGAACCAAAGTAAAATTCGACCAAAAACGCCAAAGGCTCCTCCTAATTTATTACTCAATTCTTTACTTCCACTTACAACAGCTTCACTGGCTTGTTCTACGTTTTTTTTTAATGTATCAATGTTTGCTGGTTGTCCGTACATCTGTAACTTTTCTGATGTTGTTTTTGCTTTTGGAACAAAAATTAACAAGATAAAATAACAGAACACTACTAAGAAAAACGATACACCTGCTGTAAAAATTCCTAAAACTCCTAGAACTAACCAAATAGAACGTACAAACCAAGGATCAACGCCCATATAATGCGCCAAACCAGCAGATAATCCTGTTACAATTGTATCATCTGGATCGCGGTACAAACGTTTCGCACTTGTTTGTTGTCCTCCATACGATTGATTATTTGACGAATAATTGTATGATGAATTTGTAGACGTTTTTTCGTTCTCTTCATCTTCTTCAACTTTGTATTGATCTGGATGTCCCATTGTTGCAATTACAAAATTGATATCATCTTCATTTACGACTTCTCTAAATTTTAATCGTTCACGAAATAATTCAGAAATACGGATTTCTACATCTTCAATAATATCTTCTACACCTTCCGTACCTCTCAAAGAAGTTTTTACATCTTGTAAATAGGTCTTTAATTTATTATAGGCGATTTCGTCTAACACGAAAGAAAATCCTCCTATACTTATTGATACTGTTTTATCCATTTTTGTGCGTTTCTGTGGTTACTTTATTCACGGCTTCAATTAACTGTTCCCAAGTTTCAGCTAATTCTTTTAAAAAATTTTCACCTAACTCTGTAAGTGCATAATATTTGCGAGGTGGTCCTGACGTTGATTCTTCCCAGCGATACTGTAAAAGGTCATCATTTTTAAGTCTTGTCAAAAGCGGATATAATGTTCCTTCAACAACAATCATCTCTGCTTTTTTCAATTCGTCTATGATATCAGATGCATACGCATCCCCTTTTTTGATAATGCTGAGAATACAATATTCCAGTACACCTTTTCGCATCTGAACTTTTGTTTTCTCTATATTCATAAGAACGGCTTGTTTTATTTTGTTATACAAATATATATAAAAGTTTTAGTATTATGCAAAACAAAGTACTGAATTATTTTTAGTATTATAAATAAAAAATACAACAATCGGTCTGTTTATCAAGGTTTGTTGAATTAATATTTTTTTAAAGTTTTTTTTAGAAAATTTCTAAATCTCCAAAAAAAGAACTTTTAAAGACGATTTTTATTAAATTTAGAGAATAATTAAAGCTAATTATGGATCAATTCTCTTGGATAAAAGATTATAAAAGCAACGAAAATATAGAAACGTTAACTGATATTATTCCAGATTTATTTAAAAAATATTATATGATTCATTGGAAAATTGGAATTATAGATGATTTTCCTTTCGAAAAATATCCATCAAATAACTTAACCATAGAAGAAATCAACCAAAGAATAAAGATTGAAAGAGAATTTGGATTATTTCTTAATCCTCAAAAAAGTAATCTTTACAGAGAAATAAATCTTGATGAACTTTCTCAAAAACTTAAACTTGAAAAAAATATAAATATTTTAGATAATTTTAAAGATAATCCGGCAATTGAATTTCTAGAGAATCAAACAATTGATTGTATAGATAAAGGATTAAATAAAATTATAAATTCTCAAACCTTACATTTATATATCAGCAATATCGAGGAATTTTATTGGGAAGAAAATTATAAGCAAAGGAATAGTAATGTTTTAATTTCAGAATATCTTGATTTTCAAAAAAATTCAGATTTCGATTCTAATTACTTTCTTTTTCCTGATGATTTAAGTTGGTGCTTGATTACTTACGAAGATTTACCTCTTATATTTTGTACAAATACTAATAGTCCTTTTGATTTAGAATTATTCCCATTAATATATAATCAAACATTGTTTTAATAGCATTAATCATAATTCATCAATAATTAACTTTCCTTACCTTTGTCAAAAATCGAGCTCACACAATGAAAAAAATTATAGGAAGCGCAATGCTTTTAGGTGCATTTTTGGCTTCAGAAAGTGCTTTAGCTTGGGGATTAACAGGTCACCGAGTGGTTTCTCAAATTGCAGAACAACACATTAGCAAGAAAACTCGTAAAGAAATTACAAAAATTATTGGTCCACAAAAGTTAGCTTATTGGGCAAACTGGCCAGATTTTATCAAGTCTGATGATTCTTGGAAACATGCAGATTCTTATCACTATGTTAACATTCCTGGAGATTTAAATCGTCAACAATTTGATGCTGCTTTAGAGCAAACTTCAAATGAAAACATGTACAAAAAAGGTTTGTTTTTAATGAATGAATTAAAAAACAATAAAAACCTTACAATCGAGCAAAAACAACACGATTTATATTTCTTGATTCACATTCTTGGTGATGCACATCAACCACTTCACGTTGGTCGCCCAGATGATTTGGGAGGAAATCGTATCAAAGTTGAATGGTTCCGTGATAAAGTAAATATCCACACCGTTTGGGATTCTAAATTGGTAGATTACGAAAACTATTCTTACACAGAATATTCTAATTTATTGGATATTGCGTCAAAAGAACGTCAAAAAGCAATGAAAGAAGGTACTTATGCTGATTGGATTTATGGTTCGTACATTCTTGCAAACAATATCTATGCAGGAGTAAAAATGGACGATAAATTAGGTTACCGTTACCATTTTGATAATAAATTTATCATCGAAGATCAATTGTTAAAAGGAGGAATTCGTTTAGCAAAAGTTTTAGACGATGTATTCAAATAAAATAGATTTTTAGATCATTCTAAAATAAATTCAAATCCTGAAAAGTCAATTTTTCAGGATTTTTTATGCGTTAAATTTAATGTTCGGACTTTTTGACATAACCAACCTTACAAAACAAGTCATTTTGTCCGATAAAATCATTTTGCATGTAATTTGAAAAGAAGTAAACATGAACAATGAAATCAAAAATTTAAACATACAAGACATGAATACAGTTAGAAAAAACAGAGCAAATTATTTTCCTTTTGGATTTGAAAACGCAATGCGTCCAAAATTTGAAACTTTTGTAAATTCTCAAAATCAATTTCCTGCAGTAAATATCAAAGAAAATGAAGATAGTTTCGAGATTTTATTAGCTGCACCAGGTTTAAACAAAGAAGACTTCTCAATTGAAATTGATGAAAATATTTTGAAAATTTCATCAGAATTTAAACAAAATGAAGAAGTAAAAGATGAAAAATTTTCGAGAAAAGAATTTAATTTTTCAAGTTTCAAAAGAGCATTTACATTGCCAGAAACCATAAACGAAGACAAAATAGAAGCTTCTTATGTAAACGGAATTTTACAATTAGTTTTACCTAAAAAAGAAGAAGCTTTACCAAAAGAAAAACGTAGCATACAAATTTCATAGATATAGTTAATTTTAGTTGGTTATTAAATCCTCAATTCTTCGGAGTTGAGGATTTTTGTTTAAATCAAATTTATAATTTTATCATTTCCTCAAAAACAATGTTCAAAAAAGTAACTATTTTATCGAAAACGGAATGAAAAAGTTCTTAACAAAAACACTTAATAATTTTTAGAAAAAAGTGCTTTTTAGTGAAAATTATTAAAAACTAATCTTTTACATTTACAAAAGACTAAAATTCAACTATGCACAAAAACATTTTATCTACAATAACTTATGTTGTAAAAACACGTTTTTGCACAAGCTCAAAAGAATTTCAAATAACTGAATTTAATTCGGATAATGGATTAAAAAACAGGTTGGATGCTTTTAGTTTTCTTGAAAATTACATCGAAATTATTTCAAATGAAGGTTTGCTACAAATTGAAAGTAATTTTATTCAACCAAAAGCAATTGATCGAATAAATACTGAAATCAATTATCCTAACGGAAATAATTACAAACGTTTAAAACTAGTTAATCAAGAAGCTATTTTTATCACTCCAAATGAAACTATTTTTCCTTACGGAATTAGTTTGTCTTTTGTTTTAAATGAAGATTTCGATACTTTAAAAAAAGACAACGAATATGAAATTTATTCTTTAAAAAATTTTGAACAAATTAATTATTCTGAACAACTTAATCATTTAATAATCGAATATAAATTACTGAAAAACTTAGGTTTTGAAGAACAAATAGATGCAATAAAATTAAATAAATATCTATTCTCAAATTTTGATATTGAAGATAATCATTTTGAAATTTTAGACACACCTTTTTTGTGGAATAACTCAACAAGACAATTTTTTATAAATAATATTTCGAACCGCGAATTTATTCTAGATTGTCTTTACGATCATCTTTTTCATTATCAAGATTTTGATTATGTTCAGTTTTTAGAAAAGAATTGTCCGAAAGAAATTGAAAAAAATATTTATGCAATGCTACATGGTCAGGGAGGTTTATTATTTGTTGGTTATCATCCAGAAAATTTAACCGAAAGTATTATGAGCGATATCGAATTAATTAATTATTACAATTTACTTGATGCAAATTTTTCTCAGGACGAATATTTGTATAAAAATATTAATTTACAAATATTTAGTTTCAATGATTTTCCTGTTTTAGCAATTACGGTTTTTCCATTAAATGAAGAATCAAAAAAGAGTCATGCGTATAACCCTGATAAAATATTTGTACTGCAAAATAATCGATTCATTAAGATGAAAGATAATTAAAAAACAATATTATATTTTCAAAAAAACACAAATACATGAAAGACATCCGTAGATGTCTTTTTTTATTTCACAAAATATTCTATTTTAGACCTAATTTGTAAAATTTATCACACGAAATTACTTTAATTATGAAATTGATTAACACATTAACCTACTCTACAATTGTATTATCGTCTATTGCGGTACATGCGCAAGCACAAGAAAAATTAGACCCAACTGTACAAAGTTTTGTAACCGAAATTCAAAATAATTCGCAGTTGAAGAAAATTTCGCACGAATTATTAGACGGAATCGGACCTCGTTTAGTAGGAACTCCACAAATGGATCAAGCAGGAGAATGGGCAATTAAAACGTTGAAATCTTGGGGAATTGATGCCCGCCGTGAAGATTATGGAACATGGAAAGCATGGGAGCGCGGAATAACGCATGTTGATATGACGTATCCAAGAGCAAAATCTATCGAAGCTACTCAATTAGCATGGTCACCAGCAACTAAAAAAGCTGTGAATGCAGATGCTATCGCAATGCCAGTTTTCAAAACAAAAGCCGAATTTGATGCGTGGTTACCTTCTGTAAAAGGAAAAGTTGTTTTGATGTCTCAAAACCAATCATATGGACGTTCTGATTATCAATACAAAGATTTTGGTTTAGAGGATTTGTATAAAAAAGTTACTGAAACAAGAAAAGCTGAAGCTGAAGCTTGGGCAAATTCTATCAAAGTAACAGGTTACAACAACAATACACTTCCAGAAGTTTTTGAGAAAAATGGAGCTGCAGCAGTTGCAATTTCTTATTGGACAGGAATTATGGGTGCAAATAGAATTTTTGGTGCAAAAACGAAAACGATCCCAATGTTAGATATTTCTAATGAAGATTACGGAATGTTATATCGTTTAGCTGAAAATGGAACTGCTCCGAAATTGACTGTTAATGCACAATCTAAACACAATGGAGTTGCGAAAACATTCAATATTATTGGAGAAATTAAAGGAAAAGAAAAACCAAACGAGTACATTATTCTTTCTGCTCACTTCGATTCTTGGGATGGTGCGCAAGGTGCGACAGACAACGGAACTGGTACTATCACAATGATGGAAACGATTCGTACAATCAAAAAATTATATCCAAATAACAAACGTACAATTTTGATTTGTTTATGGGGAAGTGAAGAACAAGGATTGAATGGTTCTCGTGCTTTTGTAGAAGATCATCCAGAAATTATTAAAAACACTCAAGCTGTATTTAATCAAGATAATGGAACTGGACGTGTAGTAAACATCAACGGTTCTGGATACGAAAAATCATACGAATATATGACGCGTTGGTTACAAGCTGTTCCTAATTTTATTACGAAAGAAATCAAGACAGATTTCCCTGGAATGCCAAGTGGTGGAGGTTCGGATCATGCATCTTTTATCGCTGCAGGAGCGCCAGCTTTCGGACTTAGTTCGTTAAATTGGGGTTACGGTACGTATACTTGGCACACAAACAAAGATACGTATGATAAAATCGTTTTTGAGGAAGTACAAACAAATGCAATTTTGAGTGCAACTTTAACTATGATGGCAGATCAAGAAAAAGATTTAGTAAGTCGTGAGCGTCGTGTTTTACCTACTGGTAAAGATGGAAAACAGCAAGAATGGCCAGAGGTTAAAAGCCCTGCAAGAAATTCTGACACTTATTTAAAATAAAATATTTTCAAATAAAAAGTCCGCTTTCAGTGGACTTTTTTATTTTATCTATTTAACTTTCTCTATAATCAACAAACGTAATTGGTTTTCTACTTTCTGGTTTGAAAACAATTGGTTGTAATTCTTCAAAAGTTTCAAATTTAATAGAAGGCGTTACGCGTAATTTTGCTCTGAAATAATCTTTTATTTTCGCTAAAAAATCATCGGTTTCATCTGTCGAAACTAATCGAATTAAAATTTCATCAGTTCCGAATTCGTTCGAATAAATTTCGATTAAATGTAATTTGATTTCATCAAAATGATTCAAAATATCATGTAAAGCTGGCGGATACAAAGTTGTCCCTTTGTACTTTATCATATGTTGTTTTCTACCTTCAACTGGTCCTAATCGATACGAATTACTCCCGCATTTACATTTATCGGAATGTTTTCTTAACAAATCACCTGTTTTGAAACGCAACAAAGGCATTCCTTCTATTCCTAAAGTTGTAATTGTCAATTCGCCTAATTCACCATCTTGTACAACTTCATTATTCTCATCTAAAATTTCTGTGATAATCAAATCTGGCTGATGATGTCCTCCTACCGATTCATCACATTCTGTAAACGCGGTTCCCATCTCGGTTGAAGCATAAGTCGAAAAAAGTTTAATATTCCATTTCGAATTTATTTTTTGCGTCAACAAAGACGAATTCAAATCTTTATCACGCAACGATTCACCAATACACAAAACCGATTTTACAGATGAATTTTGATAATCAATATTATTTTTCTCTGCATAATCTAACATTTTCAATAAAAAAGATGGAACAGCAACCAAAAATTTAGGTTGATATTTTAGAATAGAATCCCATTGCAATTGCGGAACACCAGCGCCAACTCGAATAACGCCTGCGCCTATTTTTCTCAAACCAAGAAAATACGCCAAACCAGCCATAAAACGACGATCAATCGTTGTCATCAACTGTACAACATCACCTTTTTGAACACCAATTCGTTGAAAAGAATTCATTTCATTTGTTGCTAAACGATCCAAATCCTTATCCGTTAAACCAAAGGTTACAGGATCACCTAACGTTCCAGAAGTTGTGGAATAATCAATGATTTCAGTTGACGGAACACATAAAAAATCAAAATTATATTGATGTAAATCATTCTTTGTTGTAACAGGAATTAATTTTAAATCTTCTGTTGTTTGAATAGATTGCCAATCAATTTGATATTTTTTGAATAAATCTTGATAAAATTTGGAATGCGTCGCAAGATATTTAATCTGTTCTTGAAGTTTCTGATTTTGAAATTCTTTAATCTCTTCTATAGATTGAAGTTCTATGGATGTTAACGCGTTTTTCGAGAACATTTGGATAATTTTTTCTGAATTTTATTTCGATCAGGAACTGTAGTCACCTCCTTTGTCAATGCTAATTTATAATAAAAACTCGCTTGTTGATAATCTTTCTGCTGAAAATAATAATCGCCAACTTTGTCATAAACCAACCAAAAATCAGGATTATTCTGAATATAACTTGTTAAAAAAGTTTCCTCAATCTTCTTATTTTCTTTTATCAACTTGTTGATTTCATGCGTTTGCTCACGGTATTTTTCATAATTAGAATAATCATCAGATAATACAAACATATCTTTTTCAATTCTCAAACTATCTACATTTAACGTATAATTTAAAATAGAATCATTAAAAATTTTATTCAAATCATAAGCTGTAAATTCGCCTAATTGATATGGATTTGATGAAACCCAAACCAATCGTTTATCTGGTTGAAAAACAACTGCGTGATGCGCTAATAATTGATTCAAAGCCTTTTCATTTCCGTAACCTAATTTGGTGTTTTTCAAACCATTTGTATCTCGTAATAAATCAACCATTTTAGTTGGATTCAGTTTATTTTCATTCGAAAGATGCTCTTCAATTTTTTCAAAACGATAAACCGAATGACTTTCCTCTTTCTGCGTATTATTTCGCTTATCATCCAAATAAACATCACTCTGAAAATGATTCGTACAAGCTAAATAAGGTTGATTCTGAACTTCATAAACACCAAACTTTTTAGGAGAAATTTCTATCAACACAACACGATGATCTTTTGCACTACCAATCATCATACTCTCAGAGACGAAAACCTTTTTAGTTTTTGCTATTTCAACCGCTTCATCAATCGTTGAGGCATATTGTAAAACCTCTAAAGCAACGAGAGAAATGGGCGTTTTTGCTTTAAGTGGAATAGAAGATTTTCCAGCATTTATCGTTACTGTAAGCCCTTCCAAATTCATTCCAGACGAAACACCAATCATTCCGCCCCAAGTCACCGACATATAGGGATAACCAGAATTTGGCTTGACAAACGAAACTATTTTATTCTTCGCAAAATCATCATTTGCATAAAAATCAAAATTGCGACCAATCAACAAGCCTCCATCTTCAGATTTATTATCCCAAACAGCCAAAGATGAACAACCAACCAACATCAAATCATGCATAGCATGTCCTATATCGTGCGCCCCATGTAAAAAAAGATTACGATTATATTTGTCTATTAACGAATCGTAGCGGCTATTTGCAGACTCAGAAAGTCCATAAATTTGTGCTTTATATTCATTGTTGACATATTTATGTAAATCTCGATTATAATATTTGAGTACTTTAAAAAGAAATTTTCTGCGTTTTTCAGAAGGAATAAAATCAGTTATCAAATTCATAAAAGATTGCTCTTGAAAAGCATATAATTCTTTCGTTAAAACGCCTGTTTTTTGACCAATTTCTAACGGATCTCCGGAAACAAAAAGTTCCCAATTCTGCGTTTTATTTTTCTTTAAAAAATTATTTTCAATATAAAAAAGTGAATCATTGATTTCATTTCTACTGTATTGTTTTGATTGAAAAGTAGACAAATCAGGACGATTTTCTAAACTTTTTCTAACACCACAAGATATAAGCGTAAAAAAAATAAGCGTAAAAAAGTAAATGGTTTTATTCATTCGCATTTAGTTTTATTTCACGATGAACTTTGTTCATTAGATAGTCAGCGCCAAGGATTTCACAACAGGTTACAAATGCACCAACCGTTACACCCAAAACTCCATGAACACGGACATTTTGGCCAGTAAAAAACACATTTTTCACTTTAGATCTTGGTGAAATAAATGTTTTCATCGGATGATTACTATCTTTCAAATACCCATACATATTTCCTTTTTCAGAACCAATAAAATCGCGATAAGATAAAGGCGTAGAAGTATGAATTGAAGAAATTTTTTCTCTAATATCAGGAAATTTTTTCTCTAATTTACGAATGATTAATTCAGTTTTCTGACGTTTAAATTCTTCATATTCTTCTCCTCTTTTCCCATAATTATCGTTAGTCTCAACATTATACGATTCTTCCCATTTTTGTACTTCATCAAACGTCATATATGTCATAACCGTCATACTTTCCGAATATTCTTCATCTTTTTGATCCATACTAAATGTTGCAATGTATGTATTTGGCCAATCGTTTGTAGGTTTTTCGTAGCTATCCCATACATCATTTATTGAGTTAAAATGATAAATATTATGATTGATATAGGAAAAACTTTTAGGCTTAAAAACAATATAAATAGTAAATGCAGATGGCGTTACTTCCAAGCTTTTGACACGTCGAGAAAATGGTTTACCAAACTTACGCTCGCCTAACATGTCTATTGTTTTTTTAATGTCAATATTCGAAATGAATAAATCACCAAAGAAACTTTTTCCTTTTGTTGTTTCACAACCAATTACTTCTTCATTTTCGTTCTGAACAAATGATCTTATTTCTTGGTATTTATAAATTTCACCGCCATATTTCTTTAATTCTTTGATCAAAAGTTTCGCAATTTGACTTCCTCCATTTACACATCGCCAAGCCGAATGTATATAAGAGTTAACCGAAAGCGCATGTATGTACAAAGGCGTTTTCTCTGCTTGTCCTACATAAAGAAAATTATTCCCCACCAGAACTGCTTTCAAACGCTCATCTGTAAAAACAGAATCAATGTATTCTTTCGCATTAATCGACAAAAAATCTTCTTCATCAGCAAAAGTTCCGATATTCAAATTATACATTGGAAAAGCAGAACATATTTCTTCTAATTTATTACTATATTGGATTAAATTTTCTTGTTCTTTAGGAAAAAGATGAGCTAATTGATCAACAAAATTCTGATACGTTTGCGCTATTGGATATTCCTGAGAATCATCATCAAACGAAATCATATCAAAACCATTTTTATCCAACTGACGTAGTTTCAATTTGTCGGATATATTCAAATAACTGAAATAGTTATACAAGTTTTCTCCTTTATCTAAACCTCCAATATAATGAACGCCAGTATCAAAAATTGTTTTATTTCGAACAAAAGTTTGCAAATTTCCTCCAAACTGATTATTCTTTTCCAATACCACAACTTTCTTCCCTTCTTTTGCCAAAATAAGCGCAGAAACAAGTCCACCCAAACCACTACCAATCACTACTACATCGTAATGAGGTTCAAAATTATTTTGTGTAAACTGTGTATTCATTTGTTTCTGTTTGTTGGACAAAACTTGTAAAAAGTGATTCGTCAATATTTCTATTCTTTAAAACAACAATTTTCTCAAATTGATTTATTGTTTCTTGATAAATATTCTCAATATCAGTTGAAATTAAAAGCGTCGTATATTCATCTATAACGTTAAAATTAGAACGATATTCTAACGAACGGATTTTTGTAATATAATTTGTTGCAGCAACCTCTCGCTTTTCTTCCTCTTTTACAAACGTTATTATTTTTCGGTTGGCTTGTTGCATCAATAATAGAAAATCAATTTGTCCAAAATCATTCGAAAAATGAACTATTTTTTCATCTTTCGTAAATGTATTATTCAGTTGATGATAAACAGATTTATTCAAACTAAAATCCTTTTTTACAACTTGAATTATTTCAGATTCTTTGTACAAAAAACTTAAAAATAATTTCTGTTTCCAATAATTTTCATCTTCATGTTGATTTCGAATTTCTTGAAAATTAACTTTAAATTCTTTACTGATTTTTTTCGTTCGCTCCGAATAATTTGATCCATAATTTTCATCATTCCAAGCAATTCTTTTACCAATTATTGAATAAATATGTCCATCAAAAATTAAAAATTCTCCTTTCGGAATAATCTCAGAATTCCCATGAATATAAATTGGTAAAATATCAAGTTGCAATTTCTCCGCCAAATAAAATGCACCTTTGTGAAAACGATTGATATTATTTGTTCGAGAACGCGTTCCTTCAGGAAAAATCATCAACGAAAACTCATTCCCAATTCGAGTTTTAATCTCTTCAATATTATTTTCAACACCATTTGAAACGGGATAAAAACCAGCCATTTTCACAGCTTCACCAAAAATCGGCGATTTATAAACCCAATCATTTACCAAAAAAACAATTTTAGGCGTACACATTCCAATCGCCAACGTATCCAAGAACGAAGTGTGATTCGCAATTATGATTGACTGTTTCTTAAAATCTTCTTGATTTGGATTAATAATTTTCTTGACAACCGTTGGTTTTAACATCAACACAGATTTCATAAAAGTTGACATTCCCCAACCAAAAAGTTTATATTTTTTTTCTTTCGTGATTGGTAAAATAAGCATCAAAAATCGAAGGATCAAAGACGTTATTGTACCAAATAATCCAAAATAAATAAAGAAAATTCCACTTTGTATTGCCAACCACAACGTCATTGGACTTTTACCTTGTTTTGGTCGATTCGAAATAAAAAATCGAAATAAAATTGGGTAGAAAATAAATGTAATCACTAGTGCTGCTACAACTCCAACCAAAGAAACTGATGCGATTGATTTTAAAGCTGGATTTAGCAAAAATTAACGCTCCAATTGCTAAAATTGTCGTGATAACTGCTAACAAAATCGAAGTTCGATAAGTAGGCATTTCATCTTTTCCAGTCGTATATTCTTTTTGTAAAGCACTCGTCATAAAAATACTAAAATCGACACCATGACCAAAAACCAACGTACAAACAATACTACTAAAAATATTAAGTTTAATATCAAAAAGTCCCATCAATCCAGCTGTAACCAAACCTGATAATGCGATAGGAATCGCACTAATAATCACCAATTCGATACGTCGGAAAAAATACCACAATATTAATAAAACAGCAATAAACGAATAGTTGACAAGATTATTAAAATCTGTTACTAGGTTTCCTAAAAAGTTTTCGTTTAACTGTTTACGATCAATTACAATTGTTTCTTTATTATGATATTGTTTGATGAAATTTTCTCGGCTTTCTTCCTTTAATTTGACTAAAGTAGAAATCGTATAAAAACCATTTTTTTGCGAAACAAATTCTTCAAAAAGCGATGGATTAAACGCGCGATAATCTTCTAATTTTAAAGGTTGATATGCTTTATCAAAAATTGAGAAAAATTGATTATAAATTTCTTCTTTGAAACCATATTTTTTTCCATCCTTGATAAATTCATTCTTCACAAAATTCACTTTCTCTGAATTCCAGAAATTTTCCCAGTCTTTTATTTTTTCTTGTTGAACAGAAGTTGGCAAAACTAACGATTGAATGGAATTATAACTTAAAATCTCATCCTTACCTTCTGCTTTTTGCAACTTATTTGTTAACGCTATATTTTGATTTAAAACATCTTCGACATTATTTCCATAATTTACAACATACAATGATTTTGAGATAGAATTAGACGAAGTCTCTAACTTTTGTTCGGCTATTTTTTGGTCGGTTGGAACGTAATTCAATTTAGATAAATCTTTATCAAAATTGACATTATTAAACGTAAAACAACTCACAATAATCAAAAGAACACAAGCACCAATCAATATCTTGTTATTATGAAATGAAAAGAACGCTAACTTCTCGATTATTGAAGAATTATTTTCAATCGCATCTTGTTTTGGATGATATAAATGTGGAATAATCAATAAAGAAAAAACACCAGAAACAATAACTGTTATTCCAGCAAAAATTCCTAAATCTTTCAACACATCCGATTTCACAAAAAGTAAACACAAAAATGCAATCGCTGTAGTTGTACAGCTCATGATAAGCGGTTTTGTAATCTCTTTAAATAAAGTCTTTGAATCACTATTGTGCTTATAATGCGTCATGATATGCAACGAATAATCAATCGTTATTCCTAATAAAACTGCTCCAATACTCAATGAAATTGCAGAAATTGTACCTTGAATAAAATACAAAAGTGCCAAAGCAAAGAAAAAACCAAAAACGGAAGGAATAAAAATAATTATTGGAATGTAAATTTTTCGATAAAAAACCATTAAAATCACCATTAATGTAATCATCGAAATCAAAACAGTTGTAATAATATCTTGTTTAATTTGCTTTGCATTCGCAACTGCAATAAAGCTTGAACCAAAATAACTTAATGTTGATTTCCCGCTATATTCAGGATTTAAATGTTGTTGAATTTCCTCTAAACGATTGACAAATTCGGTATTATGTTCTGTTTCACTTCCTGAAAATTTAGGATTGATAAAAAGAAATAATTTCGAATGATCTTTCGTTACAATAAATCCATTGTAAACCTCGAAATCATCCGTCAAATTCTTTTCTTTTAAACGATTTAACGCAACAAAAGTCAATCCAAGCGGATCTTTCAACATAAACTCTTTCGAAACAATTCCAGTCGGGGTAATCAAGCTTTTATAATTACTTTCAACAATAGAAGCTATCGAATCTTTAGACAATTTTCGCTCTAACGTTTTATAATCTTCTTTCTCTAAAAAAAGTGGTAAATTTTGATGAACAAAATCAAAAGTCGAAGCAAAATTATCTAAATCATACTGCCCTTGAATGTCATTATAATAGTTATTTAACGGTTGAATACTATCTAAAAAATCAGTTGCCTGAGCCGTCATATCATCCAATGTTCCAGCTTTTTCTTTTTCGATAATCACCGCAACTTTATCCGTAAATTTTAATTGAGCAATAACCTTTGCTATTGCATCATTTTTCTCATCTTTCGGAATGATTCGCGTAATATCTTCTTCAAATTTTAGTCGATTTGCAAAAAAAGCACAACCAACTAAAAAGAGAATAAAAAATAATACACTCAACCATTTATTCGCTCTGATTTTTAAAAATATGTTATAGAAAAATTTATGCATTCTTAATTGTCTTTTGACTGAAATAAGTTAATAAAAAATAACTTACAATTCCACTAACAATACTACAAAAATTGCTAAAACCAGGCTTCCTACAATGTAACGAAGAAGATTTTTCTTAATAATTTCGAAAGAAACCAAACTCAAATCCAAATGAAAATTGTCCTGCAAAATAAATCCACCTGTCAACAAAGAAAGATAAATAATTATCGGAATCATTGGCGGAATACTAATATTGGAACAAAAGAAACTGATGACTTTATTTAGGCGAAACATTGATGCTAAAAAAATGGATAAAAAAGTTTGAAAGCCCCAAAATGGTGCAATTCCAAGGAAAATCCCCAAAGCAATTGAAAGCGCTTTTACTTTATTACTATCATTACTTCCTAAGATATCCTCTTTAATGAATGTTCGAATATTTTTTTTTTTGAAACTGAAGAAAAAATTACGTGGTTTGATGTAAAAAATCGTCAAAAAAACCAGAAAAGTATTCAGAATACTAATTCTCGTAAAATCTTGAAATGGACGAAAATGTGAAACACGTTCGTTTGGATCGTACAAAATATCAATTGGAATATTCGTTACCTCAATTCCTTTCCAAGCTGTTCGTACAATGATTTCAATTTCGAATTCGAATTTATTTGTCCAAAACTTTTTCGGAATAAATTTCAATGGATACAAACGATAACCAGATTGTGTATCATTCAGCTTAATTCCTGTCTCAAACCAAAACCAAAAATTAGAAAACTTATTTCCAAAACTACTTTTCTTCGGAATGCCATCTTGCTCCATTTGACGACTTCCAATAATTAAAACAGGCTTATTTTTTTGCTCTAATTCTGTAATAAAATTTGGAATATCATGCGGAAAATGTTGACCATCCGAATCGATTGTCAATGCATAATGGTAGCCTTTTTCTCGCGCAGTTTTAAAACCAATACGTAGTGCATTACCTTTTCCTTTATTTTCAGAGAGTTCAACTACAATAAACTGATTCTGATAATCTTTTAAAATTTCGGAAGTAGAATCCGTCGATCCATCATTTATAACAATAATTTGATTCGTGTACTCCAAAACTCCATCAATCACACGTTTCAATGTTTTATGATTGTTGTAAGTCGGAATAAGTACACAAACTTTTTGTTCGTCTATTTTATGTCGAATAATCGAAAAATCCATTGATTAATTTAGTTTTTTCAGCTGCTGCGCTGTAAAAGTATTGTATTTTTTAGCGTAAGATTTCACCAAAGTTTTTACTTCTTTTGGTGCAGAACTATAATTTTCGACAATGAATGTTTTATCTTCTTGTATATTTTGATTGTACTTGATAAATTTTGGAATATTCTCTTGCACAATCAATCGAATTAAACGGTTTTCAACATCTTTCGAGTCCTTTTTTATCGAATTATTGATCAAAGTTGCTCCATCCGTAAAATATTGTTTCTTTGTTTCTTTATCTTTTATATACCTTGCTTTCAGAATTTTAGAGGCTCCTTTATATGCAATAATTGTTTGATTATCACCCGAATAATCATCTAATTTATTATACAAAATAGATACATTATTTGATGATTTCGAAGCGTTTTCAAAATCTGTTCTCAATTCGGATAAAGTTAATCCAAAGAAAAATGAAACCGATAAAAAGATAGATAATAGAGTTTTCATTAATCCAAAACTTTATAAATTGCACTAAATTTCAACGCATTTGTCGTTTCAAAAAATGAAGAATTTTTCACTTTCACTTCATTATTTTCACAAACAACATTCAAACTCAAATCCAAAATAGGATTGATAAACGGATTTATTGTCGCCATAAATTTCACATTCGAAACTTTAGACAAAAACAAATCTTTCGAAACAAAACCTTCTGTTATTTCCTTTATAATCTGCATCATGCAAACACCAGGTGTAATTGGATTATTTGGAAAATGACCTTCGAAAACTTGATGATTTGGATTCAATTCAATTTGAACTTTAAAATTATTTTCATCAATTTTTTCAGTATTTTTAATGGTATATAGATTAGGAATAAGCATTTGTAATAGTTTTGAATTACAAATATAATCTAAAAAAAGATGATTTGTACGTTAGTTTATTCTTCCTCTAATTGTATATTTACTTTTGTAAGTGTAATACTTAAATTGAAGTGGTTATGTTTAATTGAAATCTGTTCTGGAAAATCTGTTAAATCTGTCGAAAATTGGTTAATTGTTTTTATTTTATTATTCTTTAAATGAACCAATTCTTGAAAATAATTTGATTCATTCTTAGCAAAAATTAAACTCACTTCTTTTGATTTTAAAATCGTTTGATTTGTCGTTTTTATACGCTCATCAACTTGAAAATCATTTTTAAAAATAGCTTGTAAATCATCTGCAAGAGTTTTTACAACCATTTTTTTATTCAAATCTGGCATCGCATAATTCAAGGTATAATCGTGGTCTGTGACTGACAAATCAAATAACGTATTCCCAAAATCAGACGTCATTACCACACGATGCGAGTTATAACCCAATTTTTTCACAACAAAATTACCTTTCATTTCCTTTTTCATGAACGTAATCTTGAAACGGTAACTATATTCTTTATCAATTGAACTAAAATATGGGTTCAAAAACTCCCTTTCATCCTTTTGTTGTTCTTGTATATCAGCAATTTTGTAAGCCGTACCACAAGAAGTTAAAATGAAAAAACTAAGGATTAAAAACAGACGCATTGATTGTTTTATTTAAAGATTTGTTGGTAAATAAAATTTTTGTGTAATCATCCGAAGGTTCAATTAATTTAACTTCTGTAACCGTTGATTGACCAGAATAAAATGTCAACTGAATTTCTTTGATGTACTTTTTTACATCCTTTAATTTTGGTTGCAATTTCGCAATTCGAGATTTATCAGTTTTCGCAAAAGTTATAATGAAATCGTTTGTATCAAACAAATTTCCACTTACACTTCCTACAATTAATTGATTTAATTTTTCAAATTTTTTATTTCCTTGCAAATCTACACTCGATTTTTTTCCTTCATCATTAATATAGATTTTTCCATTGTTAAAAATCACATTATAATCAATCGGTTGAGTATAATTCCAACGCATCGCTTTCGGATTTTGTAAATACAATTTCCCTTTCGAAACAATTGGTTTATCCAAGAAACTCATCACTTTATATTGTGTAAAATCAGCCGTCAACGTCTGTATTTTCTTAGAATCAGTTATAATATCTTTTTTGAAATTTTCAATTTCAACATTACTCATTTTACTTTCTTGCGCAAAAATTGTCAAGTGAAAAAAAGCAAATAAAATGAAGATTTTAGTTTTCATATACATCAATTTTCAAGAGTTCATTTAACGGAACTACTTTATAATTTTCCTTTTGTAAAAATACAAATAATTGCTCTAAAACATTCGCCGTTTTGTCCGAAGTATCATGCATCAAAATAATAGAACCAGGCTTTATTTGACGAGTAATTCGGTTCAATAATTTTTTTTCATCATTGATAACCGTATCCAAAGAACGAATATTCCAACCAATTACATTATGTTGTGTTTTATTTAAAGCCTTTGCTATATGTGGATTCGTTACACCAAAAGGTGGTCTAAAAATTTTAGTTGTAACGTTTATTTTTTCTTTAATAAGTTGATTGGTAGAAACGATTTCTTCAACAATTTTTTCAGCAGAATAAAAACCATTTTTAGAAGAATGATGAAAAGTATGATTTCCTATCAAATGCCCTGACTGATGAGTTTTTTGAAAAATTTCAGGATAATTTTCGATTTGTTTACCAATGCAAAAAAAAGTTGCTTTTGCATTATTTTGTTCTAATATCGATAAAATTCTCGGCGTAAATTCTGTTGGTCCATCATCAAAAGTTAGAGAAATTATTTTTTCAGTATGATTATTCCCTCGATAATAAGCTTTCAAAAAATAGTTGAATCGAATTTCAAAAGCACCAAAAATTGTCAATGTTAACCAAACAAAAAAAGGTATCAATAAATAAAAAAAAGACAAACCTTTTGTAAAACAACCAATTGATAAACAGATTAGTATAATTACAAAAAGGATTGTAGCAACTCTGTTCATATCGATTGAAGCAATACTAAACTTAAATCCTGGCCTTTATGCCCATTCACCAAAAGTACATTTTTATAACTTTCAGCTTTTACATCATTCATTTTGAATTGATTTGGTAAAATTTGATTTTTCAGCAATTCACATCCTAACACAAATCCGAAAGCAGAAGAAGTTCCAAACTCTCCAATAAATTCTTTGTATTCAAATAACTCTATTTTATTTAAATCATTAATATTCAATAAATTTTCACCAGAAATAATCGTATCAATATCGGTTAAATTCATATGATTCAATTGAATAAATTTTAGAATTTCGGAATACAAATCTTCATATTGATTTAAAATAAAAACATCTAAAACTTTCGCATAAGAGTTTTCATTTCTCTTATTAGATAAAACACAAAAATGTGCGCCTTCACTATATTTAATTCCTTGATTATCTTTTGATTCTATTTCACCAATTAATTGTAACAATTGATACGTTCGTTCTCCAATTTCATCAATTCCACCAACCAAAACGTTATTTGCTTCTTGATTTTCTACTTGTAAAAAACCATCTAAAAGCGCATTTTCAAAGGAATTAAAACCATTTGTATACGTAAAATTGTATGCATTACAACCAAGATGCAGAGCAATTTGAGAGCCAACCGTATTATGCGTAGATTGAATAAAAGCCGTTGGAGTTAAAAACTCTTCTTTATTTTGAATAATATTTGTCAAAAACTTTTCAGAATCTACCAAACAACCTAAAGCCGTTCCTGTAATTATTGCCTCTGGTTGTTCAATTCCTGCATCATTCAAAGCTTTTAGAGAAGAATAAATTCCTATTTTTACTCCAGAAGCCATTCTACGGCTCATCGCTGGCGAAATCATATCTTTAAGAGAAGGTGATTTTGCCTTTGTAATGGAAGTTTCTAAAGGAAGAAAATCATTCGTAATTTCATCTATAAATTGCGAATTTACAAAACCTAATCCGTTTACAAATACTTCTTTCATGATTTAGAAAAAATTAAAGTTGAACAATTTCCTCCAAAACCAAACGAATTTGATAACACATATTTAATATTTTTCTTTACCAGTTTTGTGGTAGGAAAGATATTCAACTCTTCAATCGGAGATTGAAAATTAAGATTTGGATAAACAAGATTATGTTGAAGACTCAACAAGCTAAAAACTGCTTCTACACTCGCAGCAGCAGCCAATGTATGACCTGTGAATGGTTTTGTAGAACTGAAATTTGGTACATTTTCTCCGAAAATTCTCTTCAAAGCTCGTCCTTCTGTTAAATCATTATTGTTTGTTGCAGTTCCATGAACATTGATATAATCGATTTCAGTTGGTTGAATAATTGCTGATTCAAATGCTTTTCTCATCGCCAAATACGCTCCTTCTCCATTTTCAGAAGAAGCTGTTTGATGAAATGCATCATTCGAATTTCCTGCACCAATCAAATAACCAAGGACTTTTTTATTTGATTTTCGAACAAATTCTTCTGATTCTAAAACCAAATAAGCAGCTGCTTCACCAAGATTCAAACCTTTTCTATTTTCATCAAAAGGTTGATTAAATTCATCACTCAGAATCATCAAACTTTTGAATCCATTCATGGTAAACTTTGACAATGCATCCGTTCCGCCAACAATCACTCGATCCAATTTACCTGAATTAATCAAGCGCGCGCCATACATAATCGCATTCGCAGCCGAAGAACAAGCAGTACTAATTGTCGAAACAAAGCCTTTCAAACCGATTTCATTTGAAATTTGATTGGAAGAAGCGCCAGCATCATGACTCGAAATGTACTTTTGTTTTTCAAGCAAATTTTCATAATCCAAAAAGTAATTTTCTGTCCTATCCATTCCTCCCACACTTGTCGAAGAAATCAATCCAGTTCTGACTTCATTTACGTTTTCGATTCCTGCATTTTGCAGAGCTTCTTTCACAGCAATTAGTCCTAACATCACTGTTCGAGAGAAATTATTCTCTGGAGATAAATTTAAAAAAGTTGCTAATTCATCGTTCGATAATTTAATTTCTCCTACAAAAATTTCATTTTTATGAATAGAATCAAAATTTTCGAGGCGTGATAAGCCATGCTTTTGATGAATTAATGAATCGAAATTCTCTTCGACATTTTTACCAATTGCCGAAATAATTCCCATTCCTGTTATTGCAACTTTTTTATGCATTATTTTGTTCTATTTTTCTCAATATAATCTGCCATTACTCCTACCGATTGAAAGATCGTTTTTCCTTCTTTTGGATCTGTAATTTTGATTCCATATTCTTTATCCAATAAAACAATCAACTCCAAAGCATCGATTGAATCTAATCCCAAACCATCTCCAAATAAAGGATCATCATTTTTGATATCCTCTACTGATACATCTTCAAGATTTAAAATTTCAATGATTTTAACTTTCAAATCGTTAATTAAATTTTCCATAGTATTTTTATTGTTAACTAATATTGTTTTTAATCTATTAAGTACATTTTCGCTTCGTAATCACCTTGTAAATAATCTATCCAAGCCAAAACAACTTTCTTTGCTTTATTTTTTTGAATTAAATAATTCGCATACTTTTTTAATTGTTCTTCATTAAAATTTTCCGAAATAAAAAAAGCATTTTCGGTTTTCAATCGATGACGAATACTCACCTCACCCAAACAAATATTTGCTAATGTGTAAACAAAAACTGCTGGACTCGGAAAAATTTCATCCGTAGATTGAATACTTTGTTGATCTTTCAAATCTGATTCTAAACTCGAATTTCGATTTGCAAAAACCAATGCAATATCTTGATTTTCGTTCAATGTATTTTCATCTTTCAATAAAATTTCGGCAGCTAAAAAAGCTAATTCACTCTGATGATCCATTTTATAAAATTTTGGATAATCAATCTCGAAAGATTTGAAGAAATTTTTCGAAAATATACCAAAATCTCCTGAAGAATCTTCAAAATAAAGTTCATCATTCAACCAAACTTGTTCGTTTTTAATCTCAACTTTAGTCATTCTGAACTTTTTTTAGAATAATTACAGCATTACTTCCTCCAAAACCAGATGAAGTTTTCAAAATAATATTGACTTCTTTTTGAAGATTTTCTTTCAAAACATTTAATGGAACTGAAACTCCTAATTCATTGAAATTATGACTTTTCAAAATCAAATTTTCTTGTGATTGCTTCATCGAAATAATCAATTCTAACAATCCAGAAGCGCCTAATGTATGTCCATAAAAAGCTTTAAAACTATTTGTCGGAATCGATTCCATTTGTAAACGATTAAAAGCAATTGCTTCCATTTCATCATTATACAAAGTGGCCGTTCCATGAGCCGAAATATAATCTATTTCATTTGATAAAATATTCGCTTCCTTCATCGCCGACTCTATACTCAACACCAAGCCTTCACCCGTTCGAGATGGTCCAGAAATATGATTTGCATCGTTAATTGAAGCTTCACCCAAAATCTGAAAACTATTCTTTTCTTGATTTTTAGAAAGATAAACACAAACGGCAGCTTCACCTAAATTCACACCTACTCTATCTTTGTCAAATGGTTTACACAACTCAAAATCCATTGCTTGAAATGAATTGAAACCTGTCAAAACAAAATTTGTCAACTCATCCAAAGCCAAAACATATGCATCATCAAACTCATCCATTTCGATGAAACGCTTTGCTATATTAACCGCTAAAACTCCCGAAACACAAGCATTTGAAACAATAATTGGTTCAGTTTTAAATCCAAAATAGTTTGCAATCTTCTTTGCAAAATTTGGAATTGAAGCTTTTTCTAACGAATCAAAAAGTTGATCAATATTACCTTTTGTTGTTGAAATTACAAAAGCAGTTCGTTGTGAAATTTTGGATTTATCAATAATAGATTGAAGAGCTAAAATCCCAAATAATTCTAATCGAGTATAAATCTGATTATCTTCAACTTGCTCTTTTAAATTTAAGAAAATTTCATCATCAATTTTTCCAGCATAAAAATTTTTTAAATGTCCAAAAGAATCAATTTCAGAAACAGCAGAATTTCCTTTCACTAATTCATTCCAATTCGCTTGAATAGAATTTCCGAAAGGCGTTAAAATATTCGCACGATTAATGTAAACTTTTTCCATTACAACAATCCTACTTTTTTCTTCCATTCTTCAAAAAATGGTGGTAATGTTAACATTAAATCTCCTTCGTTGTCTAAAAAAACTTGAATTGTTTCTCCAATACAAACTAACTTTTCATCTTGATTGAAAATCTTGAATTTAAAAATCATTTTTGCTGCCAAAGTATCTTCAAAAGTCGTTTCTATTCTACATATATCACCATATTTCAACGGAAATTTGTGTTCACAAATCGACTTAATAATTGGTGTTACAAATCCACTTTTCTGAATATCCAAATAACTAATCCCAAAATGACGCCCAAAAGCTTCCCTTCCATCTTCAAAATACGTAATATAATTCCCATGCCACACGATTCCCAACGGATCGGTTTCATTAAATCGTACTGCGAAATTGGAATTATGTACTAATGTTTTAATCTTCTCTTCTGAACTTATCATAATATATAGCGGCAAACAAGGTAATAATATAGAACAAAGTTAACAAAATAATATTCGGAACTATCTGAAGAAAAGATTGATTTCTCAGGATTAAACTATAATAGCCATCAAGTGCCCAATTCATCGGTGATATTTTCGCGAAATGTTGCATAAAATCTGACATCGCAAAAACTGGAATCCAAACACCGCCTATTGCAGCTAAAATAACCACCAAAGTCGCTCCAAAAGGTGCAGATTGTTCTTGAGTTTTCGCAATTGTACCAATTAAAAGTCCTAATCCAATTGCTGCTAAAGAAGCGAATACAGTTAATCCGTAAATCGAAAATAATATGCCATCCGTTTTGAAACCTGGTAAATCAATTAATGGAAAAACTAATTTAGCGACACATAAAATCATGGTAAATTGTAGTAAACTTATGATTAAATACGTAATCGTTTTACCTATAATTTGCACAGAATAAGGCATTGGACTTGTTAATAATCGAATGTGTGTTCCTAAACTTTTCTCTTTTACAATATTGATTGACAGCGGAACTACGATAAAAAATATCGCAAATAATGTCCATGCTGGCACATTATGTTGTGTAACATTTGGTTTCAAAACTGATTTAGAATCTTCAGGAACAATCTCTTGAAAATGAATAAACTTCTCATTTTGAAAGCCTAAATCATCAGATCCCATTTCTTGTTGAAATGCTTTGTAAATACTTTTATTCTCGGTATCTGTAATTAATTTATCCAAAACATTCGACACATTTTCTTTGAAAGCCAGCGAAGTCGCGGGATCAAAGTATAATTTAATCGTCTTTGGATTAACTTGTTGATTATATTTCACTTGCGTGCTATCAAAAGCAAATTCGTTCAGAATTTTCTCAACATTTTGATTGATTTTATAATTCAAATCTTTTGACAATCGCGCTGGTATTACAATTCCTACTTGGTATTTACCTTTAAAAACTTCAGTTTTTAGTTCATCTTCCGTTAATTTTTTTCCATTTAATTCAGTTACAATTTTTAAATTTCCTGAATTTGAAATATGTTTTTTTACAAGTGCGGAAATACTATCTTGATCATGATCAATAAATAGCACCGGAATACTCGCTTCTGCAAAAGAATCGTAAGTACTTTTCTGAATTTTAGTCACCTTAATAACCAAAATCAAAGGCATAATAAAAAGAATCACCAATCCGCCAATATCGCGAATGAGTAACAAAATTTCTTTCTTAATACATGCTAAAAGTTGGCTCAACATATCAAGATAATTTAGTTAAATTAACAAAAGCTTCCTCCAAATTATACGCATTTACTTGCTTGATTAATTCTTTCGGTTCAGCTGTTACAATCGATTTTCCTTGATTCATAATCGTAACTTGCGTACAAAAATCTTCGGCTTCTGCCATGTGATGCGATGTGTAAACGATCGACATTCCTTGCTGATGCAATTCTTGTAAATAATCCAATAACGCAATTTTTGATTGAATATCAACGCCAACAGTTGGTTCATCTAAAAAGAGAATTTCTGGCTGATGAAGAATTCCTGCCAATAAATTAATACGACGCTTCATTCCTCCCGAAAAAGAATCAATTTTTATATCTAAAAACTTATTCATTCCTACTTTTTCAGTCAAAAGATGAATCTTTTCGTGTAATTCTTTTGAAGGAACTTTATAAATTTTCCCAAAAAATTCTAAATTTTCTCTTGCCGTCAAAGTTGGATACAATGCATATTCTTGCGGAACAATTCCAATGATTTTCTGAATCTTTTTTAAATCTGTTTTTTGATTTAAATTCTGAATCACAACATTACCAGAAGTTGGTTTAATCAATCCAGAAAGTATCGACATCAAGGTTGTTTTTCCTGCTCCGTTTGGACCAAGTAAACCGTGAATTTCGTTCTGTTTTATCGTCAAAAAAAAATCTTCTAACGCAAAAACATCAGAATTTTTATATTTTTTATATAGTTTTTCAATTTCAATCATCTGTGGCTAAATTGCTTTTCTTAAACGTTTAAAAAACGATTCTTCCAAATCGGCTAATTCCAATAATTGATCCGAAATCACATCGTAAATATCTTGCGAATTGTTCCGTTTTTTATAAACTCTTGATGCATTCAGAGCAAAATCTCGCCATTTATCTCCTATTTCAGATATTTCTAAGGCAAAATCATTCAAATTTGGTTGATTCAATTTTTGCGAAGCTTCTTGTAAAAAAGCAGCATAAATATATCGAAAACCACCACCTCCTGTTCCAATTTCTTCTTGCATTCGAATCATTTGTGCCAGAAAATAATTTGTCTTTGCGTTCCCAATTTTCTTTGGCATTTTTTTGATTCGTTTCGCAACCATTCTAATTCCACGAACACCAACAATCGGAACTGGCGCTAACATTTCGCGACACGTTTTCTTGATTCCTTTTTTGATTGCTTTCTCAAAATCTATATTTTCTGGAATAAATTCAGGATAATATAAATGTCCTTTTGGTGCTAAAACTCCTTTCGAAAAACGAACTTTTTCTAACTCATTTTCAGTCAATTTTGTCGTTTCTTGCATCACAGGATCACTGATTAAATACGTTTGATCTTGCTTTCCGAAAACAACTAAATTATGTCCGTTAAAATGAAATTTATATTCTTCAGGAAAGTATGTCAAATTGTAGACACCAACCTGTAAACCGCAAGGTCGATTGGCTAAAAGTTGCTCATCTAAGAAAGTCTGAGCTGATTTTGTAGAGCGAAATTTATGACGTTTAACCTTTATACCAAGATTCTTAGCTGCACGATTAAAAATCATTCCTGGCATTGGACGATAGCTAATCGCAGGCGCATGATTAACTTTTAAGAAAGGTAAAAACACAAAAAAAAGACCAGAACCAATCCCAAAAATCATCGGTTCTGAAATCTCAATTCCTTTATTTTTTAATAAGTTGGAGGCAACTCCATTTTCGCAATGTGCTGATTGAAAATGTTTAAAATCAGTTATGGTTTCCATCAAAGTTTTTTAATTCATCAACCGAAATTTCAAAAGCTTCGGCATATTTTTTTAGTGTTGATTCTTTTAATTTTGAGAAAACAGTTGGTTTTGCATGTCTTTTGACAAAAATCTTCCAAATTCCGACATAATTAGACAAAATTTCCCAATCCATGCGTTTCAATTCCATGAAATATAAAATTGGACTTGCTTTTCCATCCATTACTTTTTGTCTTGCTTCCTCTGTGCGTTCATCCAAAATTTTTAAAGTTTCGGATTGAACAATATTTTTTGCTTCCCAACCCGCACTCAATGTTTGAGAAAACTCTCCCTGTTCATCAATTGCGTAATAAACTTCGTTGAAATCCTTGAGATGTCCTTTATCTTGTGGTACTTCTGATTGTTTCATTTTTTATGGTTTTGAAGCATTAAATTCATTGTAGCTATCGCAATTACTTCGTCATTCAAGATAACTTTTGCTTGCATCAAACTAATTGTAAATTCATCGTAATCAAAAACTTCTAACAACGTTGCTTTTGTTATAATGGTTTGATTAACTTTTGGTAATTGCATAATTTCGGCTTGTTTAATCGTACTAATAAAGCCGATTACATCGCCTTTGTGTACATCAGAAAAATTGATAAAATAGTTTTGTCCGATAATTGTCGAACAAACTTGCGCCATATTTTCCAATAAACCGACTTCAGTAAAATATTCGTTCTGAATAAATAATTGATCCGATTTTATCGTAAATAAAGCTTCAACATAGGTTTTCTCAATCCAAGAAATCGTGTCTACAAAAAGCATTGGTTCACGATGCGGAAGAAATTGTTGAATATCAATTTGCTGATTTACTTTCATAAAATTATGTTTCTGCAATCACTGTTTTCATCTCTCCTTTTGCAATTACTTCTCCTTCTATCTTTGTTTCAATCGAAACCAAAGTCACTCCCATTACTTCGTGCAAAATAGTTGCTGTTGTTGTTAAATTTTCATTCACTTTTGGCAAACGATTAATCTCTATTGATTTCATCGAGCCAATATATCCAGTTGGAGCCGATTCATTTCGAATATAAAATTGATAACCTGTATACAAAGCAACTGTTTGTGCCATGTGTTCTAAAATTCCAGATTCTATCAATTGATTATTTTTGACAAAAATCGAATCGTTTTTGACCGTTAAGCCTCCAACAACTTTTCCCTCTTCATATTCAAAAATAGCATCTACCATTATAATTGGTTCGCGTTGTGGAATCAATTGTTTGATAAATTCTATCGTATGATTGGGTAATTGTATTTTATTCATTTTTTAAACGACTGTTAAATAAGCGTACGAATACGAAAAACGACCACTTTCTGGTACGCAAAGCATAATACGATCTCCTTTTTTAAGGTTTCCGTCTTGAAAAAGTTCGTCAAGCATCAAAAAAACAGACGCTGAACCCACATTTCCAACTTTGCTTAAATTCATAAACCATTTCTCTAACGGAATATGAATGTCTTTCTTACAAAATTCGTCATATAAACCTTGAACAAAATAATTTGACGACACATGCGGCAATAAATAATCAATTTCATTTGAAGATAATTGATGTTTATCCATTGCAGCTTTCATGCTTTCTACACCTTTTATCAAAATATTATCATTCAGAATTTTGACATCTTGTTTCAATGAAAAAACGGATTCTTTCAACCATTCTTTCGAAGAGAAATCGCTCCAAGGTTTCATTTCTCCATTTGGTAATTTATCACCTCCGGCATACATACACGTTTCCAATTTGTGCGCGTAAGAATAAGATTCCATCCATTCAATTTTAAGCGAAATAGAATCTTCGTTTGGTTGATTTTGCAATAAAAAAGCTGCGGCACCATCCGATAACATCCAACGTAAAAAATCTTTTTTAAATGCTATAATTGGTTGTTCTTCTAATTCTTTCAAATTCTCAAGTTCATGCTCAAATTTTTCAGCTTTCATCTATGTAGAAACTCGCTCAGAACCTGAACAAATTGCATTTTTAGAATTACCCGACTTTACTGAAAGATAGCCAAATTTCAGCGCATTCATTCCCGAATTACAAACTCCCGAAGAAGAATTTAACTCTATCGAAACATTATTTTGCAATAAACCATGCACCATCGCTGCATGAGAAGGCAACAACAAATCTGGCGTTGAAGTCCCACACGACAACACTTCTACCTCATTTTTTGTAAACTGTGCATCAAATAAATTTGTTATTGCATTACTCGTCAATTCGGCATTAGAATGTGTGACATTTCCAGTTTTATCGAGAGCGTAATAACGCGTTTTGATTCCATTATTTCTTAAAACGATTCTACGAGCTTTTGAAGGAATTTGATTAATTTTTCCTAAAAAATCTTCCATTTCATCATTTGAAATTGGTTGATTTGGCAAAAACTTCGACGTTTTCGTTATATATACATTTTGCATATTATTCTATTCCTTGAAAATATTTTACCTGTTTTTTGTATTTAAAATAGTTGAACGGATAAAATATAATATATAACAAATTTACTAGTGGAGATATTATCCAAATAGCTAAAATTAAATAATAATAAAAGAATTTCAAATACTTTTCTCGCTGTATACCTTGTTTAGAATCAATAATTTTAGACCAGACTTTAAACATTCGATTTCCTTTTGTATCCACAGAAACTAAAAAAGGTTTTACCTCAACGGCTCCAGATTGAATTAAGTTTTCTTGTAGATTAGAGTAATTATTATTTTGGATTGAATTTAGAATAATTTTACCAAATCTTCTACTTTCCTGAATAGTTTTTTCACTAATTCCTGGCAAAGGCAATAAATTGAACATTCGTTTTTTAACGCCCGAAAACATCCAATTTACAATTGTCATGGCGCTTACTAAATTTGGCGTATGATCGACCAATGCAATATTTCCAACTAATTTTGCTTGGCGTTCTTTCAAGATTGTTTTGATTTTTTCCTGTGCCAAGAACCACATATTTCGCGAACCACTAATTGTAATTATTTTAGAATTTTCTAAAATTTGTTGTGTTTGTTTATCCCTTAAAAACGAATTTATTGGAATAGATGGCGATAAAAACCAAACTTGATAATACAGTAAAATCAAATCATATTTCTGATTCAAGATTTCTGTCGGAATTGGTTTAATGTTCTTATCTTTTTGAAGAAAACTATCTGGAAAAGCATTAAAAAAAGAATAAAAATCCCACGGAAAAGGAAACTCCTCTTCCATTTCTATTTTGTATTTCGTTAAATTAATATCTTGGTTTTGAACTAAATCATATGTTGTTTGATCGACAATTTCTTTTAACTGTCCTGACTGCGAGTAATAAACAACTAATACTTTGCATTTCATGTAAAGGTTTAGGTTTTTTAGTGGTTTGAAAATTCATATTCTGCTCTAATTTACTTCCAAAAATCGAAATAATTAAACCATTGGTAAGGATATTTTTTTACAATAGTTTCAAGATTGACGCAAAACTCTTTCAAAAGTGCATTTGCATCACGATGTTTGAAATTTGCTTGACGCGCATATAAATGATAATGTAGATTTTTTTCCTTCATAACATACACAAAAGCGACAGGCACTTTCAAGCGAGAAGCAATAGAAAATGGTCCTGCAGGAAAATTTGCTTCTTTTCCAAGAAGAACTTCTGACATCGTTTTATTTCCTTCAAAATAACGATCTCCCGTAAAACAAATTAATTCGTTTCGACTAAGCGCATTATTAATTTCGAAAATATGTGATAAATCTTCTTGAATCAAGATAAACTTTACCGAAGGTTTCATCGAAATACTTTCTAAATATTCTTTGATAACATTTCGTTCTAAATCTGTTGTAACTAAATTGATTTGACAATCAAAATCGATGTCAGCAAAAAAATGTTCAGCTACTTCGAAATTACCAACATGCGCACTAATTAAGATTCCACCTTGTTTTTGACCCAATAGATTTTTCAATAATTCTATTCCATCAAATTCGTACGAATATTTGTTACGCAAACCTGCATTAATTGCTGTTTTATCAATCAAAGTTTGTCCAAAAGTATAGTAACTTTTGTAAACACTTAAAATTGATTTGAGAACCGAAAAATTTAATCGATAACGAAAGTATTCGTAAATAGATTTGTTGCTGCTATAAGTCGTTATAAAATAATAAAAAGCTACAAAAATTAAGACTGAGTAAGCAGCCTTAATTCCGAGCTTTTTCATAACATTGACAAATATTTTGTATCCCAGGACCGTTCCTTTAGAACGACCATCCCATTGTTTCATATCTGTTATTTATTTTCTAACTTTTGTTCTACAATTGCGTAGAAATCTTCAAAAGTTATCATATTTTGAAAATCTTCTTTAATTAATTTCACACCGAAATTAGATTCAATGATTACCACTAAATCAACATAGTCCAAACTATCTAAATCTAAAGATTCTTTAATATTTTTTTCCTCTGAAATCACAGAAGGATCAACCTCAAATTCATCAATTAAGATAGCGTTTAATTTTTCAGCGATTTGACTTTTCACCATATTAGGAGTTAAATTTTTTAATTACTAAGGCAGAATTTGTTCCACCAAATCCAAAAGAATTCGACAAATATACATCAAATTCTTTATTTAAGGTTTCTTTAACAATGTTTAATTTAGCTGAATCTTCGTCTGCTTCTTCGAAATTAATATTTGGTGCAATAAAGTTATTCATCATCATTAAGTTAGAATAAATAATCTCACTTGCTCCTGCCATCCAACATTCGTGTCCCGTCATCGATTTTGTAGAACTTACAAAAGGTTTCGTTTTTCCAAAAACTTGGTCAATCGCTTTTGCTTCGTTTGCATCACCAACTGGCGTAGAAGTCGCATGTGCATTGATATACTGAATTTCATCAGCCGAAATTTTTGCTTGTTTCAGCGCTCTGTTCATCGCAATTGCTGGTCCATCTACATTTGGCGTAGAAATGTGTCCACCGTTTGATGAAAAACCATAACCCAAAACCTCAGCAATAATTGGCGCACCACGTTTTACAGCAGATTCATAACTTTCTAAAATCAATGTTGCTCCACCTCCACTCGGCACCAAACCATCACGGTTTTTGTCGAAAGGACGACAAGCTTTCTCAGGATGCTCTTCATTTTCAGAGAAAACACCCAAACCATCAAAACTTGCCATTGCATATTTATTGATTTCCTGCGCTCCTCCACAAATAATCATCTCTTGCAGACCATCTTTGATCATCATATAACCTAAACCAATCGAATGCGAACCACTCGCACAAGCTGCACTAATTGTAAAATTGATTCCAGTCAACTCAAAAATTGTCGCAAGATTCATCGTTATAGTAGAATTCATTGATTTGAAAATAGCTCCAGAACCAATTAATTCTGTATCTTTTTTCTCGCGAACAATATCTATTGCATCAATAATTGCTTTCGAAACACTATCGTTTCCATATATAATTCCGACCTCGTTAGTCTTGATATATTCTTCCGTCAAATTAGCATTTTTCAATGCTTCTAAAGTTGCCATATACGCAAACTCCGTTTCTTGACCAATTGTAATTCGTTGTCTACGATTCAAAAAAGGTTTCAAATCTGGTGCTGGAACAGTTCCCGTCAAAGCAGATTTAAAGCCAAATTCTTTGCGTTCTTCATCAAAAATAATCCCTGATTTTCCTTGATGTAAAGATTCTGTTACTTCTTCTAATGATGTTCCTAAGCAAGAATAGATACCCATTCCTGTTATTACGACTCTTTGGCTCATTTTATCTAAGAATAAATTCCTCCATTTATATTAATAACTTCTCCCGTGATATAACTCGATTTTTTAGAAACCAAAAAGCTTACTAAATCGGCAACTTCTTCGTCTTTTCCAAAACGATTGGCTGGAATCAGCTTTTTTAATTCTTGTTGATCCAATTCATCTGTCATATCCGTTTCGATAAAACCTGGTGCTACAGCATTCACCGTTACATTACGTTTTGCTATTTCTTGTGCCAATGCTTTCGTCGCTCCTATTACAGCAGCTTTTGCAGCAGAATAATTGGTTTGTCCTGGCGTTCCTTTCAATCCAGAAACAGAAACTATATTAACAATTCTTCCGAATCTATTTCTCAATAATGGATTAATAAAAAAGTGAGTTACATTGTAAAAACCATTCAAGCTCGTATTAATAACATTTGACCAATCATCTTGCGAAATCCACATAAACAAATTGTCTTTCGTAATCCCTGCATTGTTAACAATAACTTCTACAATTGCATCTGTATTTTTTTCTGTCCATTCTGTTAAAACTTGTTGTGTTTGATTTGCATCAGCCACATCAAATTTTAAAATTTCTCCTGTACCACCTAATGCTTCCACTTCTTTCAAAGTCTCTAACGCAGCAGCTTCATTCGAATTATAATTTATCAAAAGATGATAATCATGTTCTTCGGCAATTTTCAAACAAATTGCTTTTCCAATTCCACGAGAACCACCTGTTACAATTGCACATTTCATGCTTTATAAAATCTATTTTTTTTTAATCATTAAAAAGTTCAGCATTATCAAACCATTGATCTGCTAATACATTTCCATTCTCATCAAGAAAAGCCCACTTTCCTTGCTTCTTTACTCGAGCTAATTTACCATTGAACCCTTTATCTTTTTGTGAAAATCCGAAACTTACAGAGATGTCATACAAAGCAGGAATGACTAATTTACCTTCTTTATTGACAAATCCCCATTTACTACCTTCTTTTACTGGAGCTAATCCTATTTCACTAAAAACTTCTGCATTATTATATTTTGGTTGAATAACGACTTCTCCTTGTTCATTAATAAATCCCCATTTACCTTTATCTTCAATAGGAGCCAACCCATTAGAAAATGATTTTGCATTAGAAAAAATAGGTGTTATTATCCACTCTCCTTTTTTATTTATAAAACCAAACTTATGATTTTTTCGAGCAAAAGTGTATGAAGCAGAGTTAAAATTCCCAATAAAATCTACTCCTTCTATAGCTATAAATTGATTATTGGAAACAATTCCAAAATCAGCTCCCTTTTTTACCCAAACAACATCTTGATTAAATTCTCCAACATCATCATATTCTAAGTTGACAATCAAATTTCCTTTTGTATCAATTACACCCCACTTTTTGTTCAATGCTACTTTCGCATATCCATTTATAAAAGTTCTAATAACATGATATGTTGGCTCAACAAGTACATTTCCATTATAGTCAATTAAACCGACCAAATCTCCTTTTCGGATAAATGCAACACCTTCATTAAAATCATATACTTTATCAGTTAAAGGATAATTTTGTTGTTCACCTTTTGTATTAACGTATCTCCATTTTTTATCAATCTCAACCATTGCTATTCCTGAATTAAACTTCTTTGCATTGGAATATTGAGGCTCTATTACCCACTGATTTTCTTTATTAATAAATCCCCAAAAATTTCCTTTTTTAATTGCAGCAAGTCCTTCTGAAAAATCCTTTGCATCAGAATATTGAGGTTCTATTAAATATTGTCCATTTTCACCAATAAATCCAATTTTATTTTTTGTTTTTACTAATGCTAATTTCTGTGCAGATAATATTTCAAAAAAGACAGTTAAAAATGATAATAAAAGATATTTTCTCATCAATATATTTTTAAAATTTCAGTAAATAATTTTTCACTTCCTTAAGATAAGGATAAATCACCTCATCTTCTTTAAACGCAGGAACAATTTTACGAATCGAATCATAAAAAGCTTTTCCTTTCGAAGATAATTTATCTTGTATTTGTAAAAATTCTATCGCTTGCGTTACAGCCAAACTCTGAACCGTCAACACTTCGAACGTATTATCAATCACTTTTGCACAAATCGTCGCTGCATTTGTCCCCATACTCACAATATCTTGATTATCGTTATTGTTTGGAATACTATGCACATACATCGACGTAGAAAGTGTTTGATTTTCTGCCGTTGTAGAAGTCGCCGTAAATTGAGCAGCTTGCAAACCAAAGTTAAAACCAAGCGTTCCCAAATTAACGAAAGGAGGTAAAATATTATTGATTTTTGGATTAACTAAATAGTTTAATTGACGTTCACTTAGCATTGATAGACGCGTAACAGCTAATTTTAATTTATCCAATTCTAATGAAACATAATCGCCATGAAAATTTCCACCATGATGAACAGTTTGATTTTCTACATCGATAATTGGATTATCACTTGCCGAATTTATTTCATTTTCTAACACTTCTTTCGCGGCATTCCATGTATCATAAATTGGTCCTAAAATCTGAGGAACACAACGCAACGAATAATATTCTTGTACTTTTTCTTCAAAAATTTTCTCGGTACGCTCTTGATATAGTTCATCAGCACGTTTTTTGACTAATTTACTGTCATTCAAAAAATCGGTCATTTTATTCGCTATATAACGTTGACCAGCATGTTGTTTAGCTTCATTCAATGGTTTTGAATAATGATCATCAAAAGATTGAACAATCTCATTCATCATCGAGCTTAACGTAATCGAAAGATTAATTAATTGATTTACTTTTATCAAATTAACCATTCCAATTCCCGTCATTACCGAAGTTCCATTCATAATTGATAAACCTTCGCGAATATGAACTTCTATTGGTTGAAGATTTTCAAGTTCAAAAACTTCTTTCGTCGATTTGATTTCTCCTTGATAAAAAACTTCACCTTCTCCAATTAATGTCAAAGCTAAATGCGCCAATTGAACCAAATCTCCACTCGCTCCTACACTTCCATGTTGATAAATAACAGGTAAAATATCACGGTTCACTAATTCTTGCATCAATACTAAAACTGAAGGATGTATCCCAGAATATCCCAATGAAAGCGTATTAAAACGTGCAATAACCGCAGCTTTTGTTTGATCTAACGTCAACGGTTCTCCAATTCCTGTACAGTGACTTCTGATTAAATTATATTGAAGCTGAATTGTATTTTCATCCTCAATACGATATTGTGCCATTGGTCCAAAACCTGTATTTACGCCGTAAATTATTTTATTTTTTGAAAATTCTTTCAGGAATTTAAAACTATTCTCCACACGATCAAATGTTGATTTATCGAGCAATAATTTTTTATTCTCAAAAAGTATGTTTTCTATAGTGTCAATTGTTAATTTTGTCATGTTATTGATTAGGTAAAAGATTTATCGATTTTGGTTATTTACTCCCTCAATCAGTTGCAAAAATAATTAAAAAACTATACAAAAAGTCATGATTGAAAATACAGATGTTTTAATCATCGGTGCAGGACCTTCGGGATCGGTTGCAGCAGCCTATTTAAGAGAAAAAAACATTAAAGTTATTGTTTTAGAAAAAACTCAATTTCCGAGAATTGTTGTAGGTGAAAGTTTAATCCCTCGCTCTATGGATCATTTCGAAGAAGCTGGATTGTTACCATATTTAGAGAAACAAAATTTCGAAGTAAAACCTGGTGCGAGATTTATTCGAGGTGAACAGATTTGTATTTTCGATTTCAGTAAAAAATTTGGTAAAGGAAAAGATTGGACTTGGCAAGTTCCACGCGCTGATTTTGACATGACTTTAGCTGATGCAATTATAGACAAAGGTGCTGATTTACGTTTTAATGAAGAGGTAATTAATGTTCAATTTGAAGGAAAAAACTCGATTACAACTGTTAAAAAACAAAATGGAGAAACTTATCAAATCAATGCAAAATTTTTAATTGATGCGAGTGGATATGGTCGTGTTTTACCACGATTATTAAATATTGATAGCCCATCAAAACTAAATCCTCATTCAGCAATTTTCACGCATATTGATGATGTTCGTCGCCCTAAAGGTCGAGAGGGAACGCAGATTTCATTTGATATTATCGAAACAAAAGTTTGGTTGTGGGTAATTCCTTTTTCGAATGGAAAAACAAGTGTCGGAATCGTTGGCCCAACAGATTATATTAATCAATTATCAACCAATCAAGATACAACGGAAGCTTTGCAAAATGCAATTCAAAAATCCGATTTTTACGTCAATCGCTTTGGTAATTTACCATTTGAATTTAATCCAATTTGGTTAAAAAATTATTCTGCTGCGGTAACTAAAATGTTTGGCGATGGTTATGTTTTAACAGGAAATAGTACCGAGTTTTTAGATCCTGTTTTCTCTTCTGGCGTTTGTTTCGCAACAGAAAGTGGTTTGAAAGCTGCGAAACTTGCTATTAAAGAAATAAATGGTGAAAAAGTTGATTGGCAAACCGATTACGAAGATTATATGAAAGAAGGAATCGATGTTTTTACCACTTATGTACAAGAATGGTATACCGGAAATTTGCAAGAATTATTTTTCCATCAACCTGAAAATCCTGATGTCAAAGAAAAAATTTGTGCTGTTTTAGCAGGATATGTTTGGAACAAAGAAAATCCATTTGTTAAAAAACATTATAGCGTCATCCGGAATATGGCGCATCTGATTCGAATGGTTAAAGAAACAGAATAAATGAAAAGTCAACAATATGTTGGCTTTTTTGTTTTTAATTCAGATAGATTCTCTATTTTTGAGTAATCCAATACTTTAAAACGTATGCAATTTCAAGCTATTGATACAGTTGAATCAATTTCGAAAGAAGATTTTATCAAAAATTATCTCAAAAAAAGAAAACCTTTGTTATTGAAAGGTTATGCGAAGAATTGGAAGGATTTTGACAAATGGAATCTCGATTATATCAAAGAAAAAGCTGGAGAACAAATTGTGCCTTTATATGACAGCAAACCTGCTGATGCTAACAAAAGCTCGGATACTCCTGCAACGCATATGAAGTTTAATGAGTATGTGGATTTAATCAAAAAAGAGCCCTCTGATTTAAGAATTTTCTTTTTTATTATCAAAGATAAAATTCCCGAATTACTCAAAAATTTTACTTACCCTGATCTTGGTTTAAAGTATTTTGAGCGTTTACCTACTCTTTTTTTTGGAGGAAGTGAAGCAAAAGTTTTGATGCATTATGATGTAGATATGACCGATTTTATTCATTTTCAATTTCAAGGAGATAAACAAATTTTATTGTTTGATCCAAAACAATCCAAAGCTTTATATAAAGTACCACTTTCGGTACATACCATTTACGAAATCGATTATGATCATCCCGATTACGAAAAATTCCCTGCTTTAAAACACGCAAAAGGTTTTGATTTTGTCATGAATCACGGTGATGCGCTATTTATCCCGCGTGGTTATTGGCATTATAATCGCTATTTAGAAGCAGGATTCTCAATGTCTTTACGTGCTTTTCCTAATGAGTTTTTCCAAGTAATGAATACAGTTTATCATGTTTTTATTATGCGTTACACCGATAAATTAATGCGTAAACTATTTCAAGGAAAATGGATTAACTTCAAAGAAAAATGGGCGATAAAGAAAAGTCATAAGTATTATGGGATAGAGAAATAAGATTTTTAAAAAATTATTAAAATAAAAAAATCCGTTCGATAATCGAACGGATTTTATATTTTTCCTAAAAAAGCAGTTTTTAGTAAGCAGCGTCTTTGATACGAGCTTTTTTACCACGTAATGCTCTGAAGTAGAAGATACGAGCTCTACGAACTTTACCTTTTTTGTTTACTTCAATTTTTTGTAACGCTGGCATGTTAACTGGGAAGATACGCTCTACACCAACATCTCCAGACATTTTACGGATTGTGAAAGTTTCTGTAGTTCCTTGTCCTCTTCTTTGGATAACAACCCCTTTAAAGAACTGAACACGAGTTTTTCCACCCTCTGTAATTTCTTGATAAACTGTAATAGTATCACCTGCTGCGAAAGCTGGGAACTCTTTATTAGCTACGTATTTCTCTTGTACGTATTTTACTAAATTTTCCATTATTATAATTTCAATTTATTAGAATTGAGCAACTTAAACGTCTTTCGTCAGAGGTTGAACAATGTGGGTGCAAAATTAATCAAAAATCTTGATTATACAAATGATTCTCTTTCTTTTATGAATGAATTTTTACTAATTCATTTTCAAAAGTTTTATTTTCTAATTTAGCAATGATTGATTTCATCGCTAAAAGTCGAGCAGCTTTTTTATCATCTGTCACAATTTCTAGCCAAGACGAACTTTCTGTTCCTGTTTGTTGAAACATTTTATCGATATAATTGGTATAAATGTCCCATAACTCTTGTGCCTTTTGATCCAATGCTCCTAATTTCCACTGTTTCATTTCGTCATCTTTTCGCTCTTGTAATCGTTCTGCTTGTTCTTCCTTCGAAATTGAAAGAAAAATTTTAATCAGAATAATTCCATCATCTTGCAAAAGCTTCTCTACTTCTACAACTTGTTTCATGAATTTTGAATGTTGATCTTCTGTACAAAATCCAAAAACTGGCTCGACAACCGCTCTATTGTACCAAGAACGATCAAAAAAAACGATTTCTCCTGCATTTGGTAATTCTTTAAAATATCGTTGAAAATACCATTGTCCTTGTTCTATTTCGGTCGGCTTTGGTAATGCTTCAACACGATATTTTTTTGGATTTAGAAATTCTGTTATTCTCGAAATTGTTCCTCCTTTTCCAGCCGCATCTCGACCTTCGAAAATAATTAATACACGTTTATTCTCCTGAATAACTTTAGATTGTATTTCTAACAATTTTTCTTGAAGTTCCTTCAGTTCTTTCTCATAAGCAAGTTGTTCTTTGAACTTCTTTTCTTTTATAATATCATGTTTAACCAAAAAATCAATGATTTCTTGCTTATTATTTATTTTTTCTAAATCGTTTAAATCAAATTCGGCCATAATTATAGATTTGATGATTAATTTTCTTCTTCTAAGTTTTGATGTTTCAAAATACGTTTATTTTTATCTTCATAAGGTATTTTAGACAAAATATATTCCATCGATTCTACTCTAGCTTTGTACTTTTTGTTGGCATCAATGATTTTCCAAGGAGCAACATCTGTATTTGTTTTCTCAAACATTACATCTTTATAAGCGGAATAAACATCAAATAAATCTTGCGCTTTTTGATCAACAGAACTATACTTCCATCGTTTGGTTGGTGAATTTACAATATCTGCAAAACGTTTTGCTTGTTGTTCTTTTGTAATCGAAAAATAAATTTTAATCAAATATATTGCTGAATTAATCCACATTTTTTCGACATCATTCACTTCGTTCATAAACGTTTCGTATTCGTCATTAGAACAAAAACCATTAACAGGTTCTACAACAGCACGATTATACCAAGAACGATCAAAAAAGACTATTTCTCCTTCACGAGGAAGTTGACGAACATAACGTTGAAAATACCATTGTCCACGTTCTACTTCATTAGGCTTTGGAAGTGCTATAATTCTATGCTCACGAGGGTTTAAATGTTCTACAATTCGACGAATTGCGCCACCTTTTCCAGCTGCATCTCGGCCTTCAAAAACAATCACTACTTTCCGTTTATTTTCGGCTACCCAAGTTTGTAATTTTATCAATTCTTCTTGTAATTGCTCTATCCTATTTTCATATTTTACAGTACGCAAGGCTTTCGCAAAATTCAATTTCCCATGATCAGATTGCAAAAGTCCAACAAGACCTTTTTTTGTTTCGATTAATTTTAAATCTTTCGGTTTTAACTCCATTTTCTTACTATCTAAAATTAATGATTTAGTTCTTTTACCATTCGATAATAACGCTCAATCACATTTGGATCCACCATCAAATTTACTTCAGCATCCTCTTTTCCTTTATAATTAAACAAAGAAAGCACATAACGAATAGCTTCTAATCTTGCAGTATTTTTATCATTTGCATTGACAATAATCCAAGGCGAAAAAGAGTTGTGCGTACGCGTAAACATTTGATTGATATAATGCGAAAATTCGTCCCAAAGTTCCTGTCCTTTAGCATCAACTGGACTATATTTCCATTTTTTAAGCGGATTATTTAACCTCGAATCAAAACGTGCTTGCTGCTCCTCTTTCGTCACAGAAAACCACAATTTGATAATATATGTCCCTGATTCGTACAACATATGTTCAAATTCCGAAACTTGCACCATAAATTGCTCATATTGTTGCTCTGTACAAAACCCCATAACTGGCTCTACAACCGCCCTGTTGTACCAACTTCTATCAAAAAAAACAATTTCCCCAGCATTTGGTAATTCTTTGATATAACGATTGAAGTACCATTGATTTTGCTCGACTTCTGTAGGTTTATTCAATGCAACAACACGCATAGAACGCGGATTAAGATGCTCGCGAAAACGGCGAATTGTTCCTCCTTTTCCTGAAGCATCTCGCCCTTCGAAAATGATTGCAACTTTTTTCTTTTCTGTCGAAATCCAATTTTGAAGATTTACTAATTCTGATTGCAGTTTTAGTAACTCATTTTCGTATTCAAACTTCTTTATCACATTTTTATAGAGAGGATTTTCTTCTTGATTTTCAACTAAAAAATGCATTAGTTCTTCGGTTGTTGTAAAATCTAAAATCTTACTTTTTTTCATAAATATTTATAGATTGTAAAATCTTTTTTAAGGTAAAAATTTTACAGAACATAAAAGTGAAGATTATGATAAATCTTTCTTTTAAAATCATAAATTTTATCATATTCAACCTCAATCAATTTGGTTAAATTTGTCAATAAATTAGTTTTTTGCGCATACTATTTTTCATATCACTCATATTTTCTATCGCATTTCGTCCTTTAATGCCGATGATAGATTATGTTTTGAATTATAAAGAAATCGCAAATAAACTTTGTGAAAATCGAGAAAAACCTGAATTACTTTGTAATGGTTTTTGCTATTTGAAAGATGAAATTTCGAAAAGTGAAAAGAATCAGTCAGAAAATCATTTTGTCAAAAATTCGGTCAAAATTTTAGATGCGATTGTTCCTCAAAAACAAATTATTTCTCCAAAAAAATATTTTACGCAAAAAAATAAATTATCAACTGATTATTATCTAGATATTAATTCTGATTATATTATTCGTTTAGTTTTTCATCCGCCAATTGTTTAGTTTTTATTTCTAGATTTCGATGAAAAAAACCGTCAATTCGAATAAAATTCATCTTAATTCTCGATACAATTTTTAGAAATACTTGTACTTAGTTTATCGAAGTAATATTTCTAAAAATCACTCGAATTGACGAATTTTAATTTAATTAAAAACAAATAAACAATTTAAAATGAAAAACTTAAAAAATATATTCACTTTAATCGTAGTAGGGTTTGCATTATTTTCTTGTAACAAAGAGCAACCAAAACAAGAGAATTTTGAAGTAAAACATGTTTCTCACGAAGAAATGAAAGCAGCAACTAAATTGGATGTTGCGGTTGTGAACGAAGTTGATCCAATTTGCGGAATGAAAACTGCGGAACATTTGAGTGATACAGCTAATTACCAAGGAAAAACGTATGGTTTTTGTTCGACAATGTGCAAAGAAGAATTTCTAAAAAATCCAGAAAAACATATTCATGAATAAACAATTAATAGCCGTTATTGTTATTATTTTAGGCGTTATTGGAACTGTTTTTTGGTTAAAAAATAAGCCAAAAGACGAACTTTACACCGTAATGAAAGTTCCAGAATTTTCGATGACGAATCAAAATAATCAAACGATTACAAATCGTGATATGTTAGGAAAAGTGTACGTTGTAGAATTTTTCTTTACAAGTTGTCCAACGATTTGTCCTGTGATGAGCCATAATTTACGTTCGATAGAAGATGAAATAAATGATGCAAACCTTGGTTTTATTTCGGTTACGATTGATCCAAAACGAGATACACCTGCTCGATTGTTAGAATATGCAAAACAAATTGGTGTAAAATCTCCGAATTGGCATTATTTAACTTCGAATCGAGAAAATATTGAACAACTTTCGGATAAATTCAATATTTATGTTGGAAAAGATGAAACAACTGCCGAAGGTCTAAATCATAGTGGAAAACTTGCATTGGTTGATAAACAAGGAAATATCAGAAGTCGATATGATAAAATGGGTGTTCCAATGTTGTTTTATTCGGGACTGAATTATAAAGACCCTGAAGGAAAAGAACCTTCTCTTGGTGGAAAATACCATCCTGAAATAGAATTTTTAAAAGAAGATATTAAAAAACTTCTTGCAGAATAAAATTTAAAACCCTCCTAAAATGGAGGGTTTTGTTTTAATTATAATTTTCTAAATCACAGCAAACTCATCCTCTATTTCAGCTTTCAAAAATGATTTGTATTCATTTTGATAAGCTTCAATCCGCTCTAGCGTTGCATTTTTCTCGATATCATGAAAGTGGAAACTATTCAATCTTGTCATTCCTGTAAATTCATTCATTTTATGAAATCCAAATAAAACACCTTCATCAACAGATTTTTGCTCAAAAAATTCACCTTCTAACGTAAAAGCTTCTTCTGGCGCGTTCCAAGTACTTGTTACCATATATTTTTTTCCGTGCATCAATCCACCTTTTCCGTAATTAATTGCAGGATTTTTTCGTGAACGGCCATCACTTGCGTACATTCCATTATTGTGTCCTGCTGTAAAAACATCATCTATGTAAAACTTTAATCGAAAAGGAACTTGAAACCACCAAATTGGCACATGATAAATAATCAAATCTGCCCATTTAAAATTCTCAACTTCTTCTTTTGGGTCAAATTCATCATTAATATCTGTTATTCGAATATTTAATCCTAAATCTTTTAAAACTTCTTTTGACCAAGTTGTAATAGAATGATTTAGCTTTCCGCCTGAATGTGCATATTTAAGACCGCCGTTTATGATAAAAACATTTTTCATTGTATTTTCTTTTTTGATAAGACAAAATTCCGACAAGTTTTTCTATTATTAAAATAACTCAAATTATATATTTGTATCATAATTATTATAGAATGAGAAAACAATATCATTTTAGAACAATTGATAACAAATTATATGCGTGGGATGTAGACAATCTAATTTCTCTAACAAAGGAATTAGAAATCGAAAATATTGATTTGACTAAAATAAAAGAGTTTGAAGAAACCTATTGGTATAATGAAGAAGGAGATTCTCCGACATGTCGTTCTATCACACAACATATAAAATTGGTTAATGATTCAGACTTAAATTATCCAATAATTATTTGTCCTGATGGAAAATTGATGGACGGAATGCATCGTATTGTAAAAGCAAATTTATTGGAGTTGAAAACGATAAAAGCGTATCGACTTTCGACCTTACCAAAACCCGATTATATTGATGTAAATCCTGAGGATTTACCTTATGACGAAAATTAAAATTTAGAAATTATGCAATCAAATTTTGAATGGTTCAGAACGTTTAAAGCAATTTATGAAACTGGAACTTTATCTGCTGCAGCGCAACAATTATTTATTTCGCAACCTGGTGTTAGCTTACATCTCAATTCGTTAGAAGCCTATACGGGCTACAAATTATTTGATCGATCGGCGCGAAAAATGGTTCCGACTGAAAAAGGAAAAATTTTGTATAATTTTATTTTAGAACCGATTCAAAAATTAGCTGCTGCGGAGCAACATTTTCATAAACGAGCTGATAAAGATCGTGCAACAATCAGCATCGGAATGTGTTTTGAAACTTTTCAATATACATTAGAAGAGCATGTTTCTGATTTAGATTTTAACCTAATCATCAAATTTGGAGATTATAAATTGATGCATCAAGATTTGGATAATGGTTTATTAGATTTGGTTATCACACCTCAAAAAAGTACCCACAAAAATCTTTGTTATCATCCTTTTTCGAAAGAAAGAATAATTTTGATCGCAGGAAACAATACAGATTTAACTTCAATCGAAAAAAGTTTAAACCACAAAGATTATAAAGCTCTAAAAAATGACTTAAAAAACAATCTTTGGTACAGCACAGCCGCCGATATAGAGCATTTGAAACATTTTTGGATGGAAAATTTTAAAGAACATCCAGATTTCAAACCTAATTATATCGTTCCAAATATCAGTTCTATTATTCGTTGTTTGAGTGATGGAAATGGCTTTTCTATTGTTCCTGACTTTTTATGTCAAGAAGCACTAAATTCTGGTAAAATAAAATTGGTTTGGCAAGGTGAAAAACCGTTGGAAAATACACTCTATTTTGGTTCCCGAAAAAATACGATTTACGAAAAAGAAATTGAGCAATTGCAACAGATTTTTGTAGATAAATGGTGTAAAGATTTGGGTTAAATACTTCCCAAATCTTTAAAAAATGCAACCAATTGATGATTACTTGAAATTTGTAATGAATCTTTTAATGAGCCCAATCTCTTTTCTACACTGCTTTGACTTGCTGGTTTAATATTATTTTGTTTTAGATGATTTGAAATATCTTTTAGCAAAATTCCATTCGAAAGCAGAGAAACTAACGTGACATCATACGAAGTAATTTCATACGTATTTTTTTGTTTTATACTACGTTTCATATCCAATTCCAAATGCATTCCGCCCGCAAAAACAGTTTGTATCGCTTTTTTCAACTCTTTAGAATCTTCTCTTCCTTTCGCCACAAACCCATCTATATGGTATTCTTTGAAAAGATTATCTACCATATCCGCTTTCTTTTCTACCGAAAAAACAATCACTTTCAAATTTGGCTGAATCGCTTTTACTGCTTCAATTAAATCTCTTCCTCCTTTCAAGTTTTGCTCGCGATGATCTTCTTCAAAAGACAAATCAGAAATCAATAAATCATAAGGTTGATTGTCGTGTAATGCTTTTTTTACTTTCAAGAATGCATCATCACAATAAAAAGCATAATCAGGATTTTCTACATGTAAATCTTTTAAAACTTTCTGAACCGAAATATTAAAACTCTCAAAATCTTCTGCAATTAATACTTTTTTAAACATACTTTTTATTTAGGTTATTGAATTGGAAATTTGATCTTAATTTTTAGACCATTCACATTTTCAGTTTCAAAAATAACATCTCCGTTTAGATTAGAAATACGTGAAACCGTATTTTGCAAACCATTTTTAGGTTTTAAATCAGAAATTCCAATTCCGTCATCCGAGTAATTGATGATAATTTGCTGATTTTCTTCTTTAAAATTTAATATAACTCGTGAAGCTTCGCTATGTTTTTTCATATTTGTCAACAATTCTTGCATCACCAAGAAAACCTCTGTTTTAGCATAATCTTTTACTTTTTTCCAAAGTTCTTTTTCATTTCCAATCAAAAATATTTTGACTTGTTCCGAATCATAAGAACTTATCAATTGTGCTAATTTTTCGGCAAAATTTTCTTGTTGATTTTCATCGATTTTGTCATAAGAAATATCGCGCGAAATTTCATAAACAACTTCCAATTTATCTAAGATTTCATCACGATTAAATTCTGATTTATTCTCAATATCAGACATCACATGATAAATTCCGTTCGCCACTTTATCGTGTACTTTCTTCGAATATTTCAGTTCCGTTTTCTTGACTTCCAAAACCTTTTCTTGTTGCAACAAAACTTTCTCTTGCTCTAATTTTTGCTTTCTTTTTCTGTACAAAAAATATCCAAAAACAAACAGGACGATCAATAAACCGATTAGAATATAAAGTTTTAAAATATCATTTTTCTTCTTTTCGTTTTCTGCTTCGGCTTTCAAAAAATCTGCACGATTTTTCTCCGAATCATAACGCACCAACGCAAATTGATTTTTCGCTCTGTTACGTTCTAACTGAATACTATCGTTTAGCTTTTGGTAAGCTTCAAAATATTGTTTTGCATTTGTAGGATTTTCTAATAAAATTAGTTGCTGATAAACTTCTAATTTATCGCCTACACTCTTATTTTCGAAAGCAATTTGTTTTCTTTTATGAGCGTAATCCAATGCTTTTTTATGATCCAAATTTGAAAAATAATCTGTTAAATGCGCATAACTTGCATTTTGTCCCCACAAATCATTTTCCTTTAATCTAATATTTAACGCTTTATTTAATTCATTTATAACATTTGATTTATTGTCTTTTAACCATTTCGTGTATCCTAAATTATCAATAATTCGCGCATATTCTTTTTGATTTTCAGTTGTATTCTTATCTTTTAGTAATTCCTGGTAAATCTTTATAGCTTCATCATACTGCTTATCATAACGATAACTATTTGCAATATTATTTTGATTGATAATATAAACATCTTTTTCTGTAGAAAAATCTATTGCTTTTTTATAATAATTTATAGCTTCTTTATAAATTCCTAATTCGTGAGTACTCTGTCCTAAACTATTATATGCACTTGACAACGTTTCTTTTTCACTTTTTATTTGAGGATTTAATAATTTTATTCCCTCTATATTCAATTCTTGACTACCAAACCAATCTCCTTTATAATAACTTATATATCCCATGTTAATCAAACATTTCGCTGCTTGATTCTTATTCATATTCTTAATAAACTCTGAATATGCTTTATTAAAATAAACATAAGCACTATCATACACCTCTTTTTCATAAAAATCCCAAGCTGTATCGTAAGCTTTATTATCTAAATTATCACGTTCAATCTCTTTGTTATTAGATTGTTGACATGAAGTTATTAGAAGTATAATACCAAAAAATAAAATTTTTCTCAAATCATTGTATTTACTTAATAAAGCTAAATAAAAAACGGATAGATTTCTCTATCCGCATTTAGTTTATTTTTTTGGAGGTGTACTTCCTGTTTCACCATTTGTATCACCATCTATACTATCTGATGAAGTTTGTACAACTGGATGTTGATCTTGTGAAATTGTGTTTGCATTTTGATTTGGAAAAAAGAATCCCAATAAAGCGAATAATAATTGTAACATAGCTTAAATTTTTAATTTTTTGATATAGGTGCTCTTCCTCACAAAACAGATTGCGAGTAGTGTACACGAGAAAAAAAGAAGCGCTTCTTTAGTGGGAAGTTTTTTGTAGCCTTGAGAACAATTCAGGAAAAATGCTTCCCTTCAAATCACCTCAACTATTTTCGAGACTACGTTTTCAGAAATCAAGTTTTTTGTTTTTGTTTTGATTTCTATTGCAAAGTAAATACAGAACACAAAGTCGCTGTTAGACAAACAATGGACAAGTTTTGGACAATTATTGGACAGCCCGTTTTACGGGAAACCGTAATTTATTTTGTCCAAAATTTGTCTACTTTGTAAAAGAATTAAAAGTGAAATGTCTACGAAAAAAGATCTATTCGAAAAAGTTTTTGAGAAAGCAAAAAATGAATGTGGGAGTTCAAGTAAAAATGGAATGTCTGTTCATTTAGAAAAAGTAATTTCAGATGATTATAATTATCCTATAACAAGCAAATCTTTCTCTCGACATTTTGATGATTTCGTGAAAGAAAATAATTTAAAGAAGGAAATAAGTCCTGATTTATTAAATATTCTTGCACATTATATCGATTATGAAAGTTTTGGAGATTTTAATCAAAAAAATCAGCTGACAAAAAGTGATGAAAAAGAAGTTAATGTAGAAGAAATCGCATCGGTAGAACCAATAATAGATGATAATATTTCTGAAGAAGAATCAATAATTAATCTTCCATCAAAAAAGAATAATTTCTTTGAGAAAATAAAACTTCAACGAAATAAAATAATTGCTGGAAGTGGCATTGCAACTATTTTGGCTAGTGGAGGATTATTTCTTAATTCATTCAATCAAAATTCGTCTTGTATGATTTGGAAAGAAAATCATTATGAAAAAATCGAATGCGAAGAAACTTCTCCACAAATGAATGCTGTTCCATATAACGAAACTGTTTTTCAATTGAAGAAAATCACAAAACCTGATACTTTAAATTTTGAAAATGCACTTGATAAAGTTTGGTATACAAAGAAAAATGGTGAAGTAGAATTTTATACAAATTACGGTTTACATCCCGAAAATGGTAAAACATTGAAACCTGTCACAAAATATATTTTAACTAAATATGTCTTAAATAATGAACAATAAAAAACACTCAACATGCGAGATGAAGAGTGTTTTGATTGTTAGAAATGATATATAAAATTTAGAAAATTTTAAAAAGAATACGAATACTAAATGTGATCACTAAAAAAGCTACAGCCAAAATAGCTACTTTCTGAGGTATTTTGCCTGCTAATTTCGCTGCAATTGGCGCTGCTAAAGCTCCTCCAATTATTAAACCTGCAATGATAAAACCATGACTTACGCCCAAAGCTGCAAAAAAAGTCAACGATGCAGAGAGTGTCACAAAAAACTCGGCTAAACTAACTGTTCCTACTACTAAGTTCGATTTTTTTCCTTTTGCTAATAAAGTTGATGTCACGACAGGTCCCCAACCACCTCCACCAAAGGCGTCTAAAAATCCTCCTGCAAATCCTAAAAACCCAACTCGTTTTACTTTTTTGCGTTCGATTTTTTTTCTGAATGCTAAAATAATTAATCGAATTCCGATGATTAAGGTGTACGAAGCCAATATTCCGTAAGTAATGGTTTCGTATTTATTCCCCAAATAAACCAATAATAATGATCCCGAAACTGCTCCAATAACGCCTGGAATAGCCAATGCCAACAATAATTTTTTGTTTACATTTCCAAATCTATAATGCGAAAAACCACTAATTCCGCTCGAAAACATTTCGGCAGTATGAATACTACCACTTATTGAAGGCAGATTAACACCAAACAACATCATGCTTGTGGAACACGTTACACCATATCCCAAACCAACGGCTCCGTCGACCATTTGAGCGAAAAAACCAACCGCCAACATAATGTAAAAAACATTTGGAATGTGAATCACAAAATCTTTCGCTTCCGAAAAACTTACGATTGATGACAAAGCATATCCTAAGAATAATGCAAAAAATATCAATGTAATTTCGGTCACTAAACATTTGTATTTTTTAGTCGATTTTTTTCCTTCAAATGAAGAAGTTAAATGATTCAAATCGGTTAGTTTTTGATTAAAATCTCCTTTGTGATTATTTCTAATTTTATTTAAACTTTCAATGTTTTCATCAATTGAATCTGGAATGACATCAGAAAAATACTCTCTCAAACGTTTTGCCATAACAGGAGATTGTCCATTAGTGGAAATCGCAATTTTAAGATGACCTTTATTCACAATCGAACCTAAATAAAAATCACACAAATCTGGCTGATCAGCTGCATTAACCAAAATTCCTTTTGCATTTGCTTTTTGCTTCACTTCTCTCGAAGTTTCTTTATTATCGGTTGCGACAATCACTAAATCTATATCTTCCAAATCACTCGATTCGAACGTATGAGTTTCGTATTTAATTGATGGATATTGCGAAAAAACATCTTTCAATTCTTGTTTAAATTCCTTTGCTACAACTTTCAAATTGATCGAAGGATTTTGTTTGATTAGCGTCGAAACCTTTTCTAATCCTACATTTCCTCCTCCAACAATCAGGAAGCGCAAATGCTCTGTTTTTAAAAATATCGGAAATAAATTATTTTTCATTGTTCTTATTTTGTTTTAGCGAAATTTGATGAAACAGCGATAAACGGAAAATATTTCTGTTATAAAAATCAACCCCACTACTCCGTTGTTGATACCAATTCATATATCCTAATTCTATGGAAAATGATGGATGAAAGGAATAATTCAACGCACCATAAATTCTATTTTGATCGAATGTATTTTTCACGATTTTTCGTCCAACATTAACCATTATTTCATCTTTTATTTTCGCAACCAATTTATTTTTATTGGTTTTATGATCTTTAACCAAAGGAATATCGATACCTAATTGATAACGAAATCGAAGATTAGAAAAACGAAAACCTCCTGTCAATTCGTCATTTTCTGTATCATGAAAAAATCTTGCTTCAGCCTTGTAACGATGATTAATTGTAATTTTTTTTAACTTTTGTTGATAACCAAAACCAATATCAGGTCCAATTTCTGGAACAATCAAATCACTTTCGGAATTTGGATCATTTGGACTTTGCAAAAAATAAGTTATTCCACCAGAAACATTCCAATTTTCATCAAGTTTTCGTTGCAAATTTGATCTAAAAATCAATTGATGTTGAGCACTTGGATCTATAAAATGACGTTCTTGAATTTCACTCAAAATCGAATATTTTTCGTTTATCACCAACGTATTATAGTAACCATACCACAACAAATTTTGATGAGTTACATTTTTCTGAGCAAAACTTTTCGATACAAAACAAAAACATCCGAAAATCATCAGTTTTTTAATTAACCGAAAAATATTTTCGATAGGTAAAATCTCCGAATGTTTCATTGTCTATTTTTTCTTTTGTATAACTTTCGAAAACTTGGTCTAACTCATTCAAAATCTCAGTTTCATTTACTTTTTCTTTGTAAATTTTGTTCAAACGAACACCATATCGATCGCCTCCCAACATCAAATTATAATGTCCAGCAGAAGTCCCTACAAAACCAATTTCCGAAACATACGAACGACCGCAACCATTTGGACAGCCCGTCATACGAATAGAAATATCATCATTTTGAAGTTGATGTTTTTCTAACAAAGGCTCTATTTTAGTCACTAATTCTGGTAAATAACGCTGTGCTTCCGCCAAAGCCAATGGACAAGTTGGTAAAGCCACGCACGCCATCGAATTTTTTCGAAGCTCACTAATATCTTTGTGAATAAAATATTTTTCTAAAAGCTGTTCAACTTTAGCTTTATTCTCAGTCGAAATTTCACCTAACAATAAATTTTGATTCGCTGTAAAAATGAAATTATTGATATTTAATAAAGCCAATTCATGTAAAAATGCTTTCTGATTAGGCTGTACAACTCCATTCTCCACAAATAAAGTGTAATACCACGTTCCATTATTCACTTGTCGCCAATCATAAATATCAGAACGCTCCGTAAATTGATATGGCTGAGAAGGCTCTAATTTAAAACCAACACGTTTTTCTAATTCAGACTTGAAACCATCTACCGTTAATTTATCAACTGTATACTTTAGTCTCGCTAATTTTCGATCGCCACGATTCCCAAAATCACGCTGAATAGTCAACACTTCATAAGCAACTTTCAACACTTTTTCTTCAGAATCAACAAAACCAATTTCGGTTGCTAAACGCGAATATGTATTTGGATTTCCGTGAGTTGTAGACAAACCTCCACCAACAGCGATATTGAAACCTTTCAATTCATTATTTTCGATAATCGCAATCAGTCCCAAATCATTTGCAAAAACATCTACATCATTAGTTGGCGGAATAGCAATTGCAATTTTAAATTTTCGAGGTAAATAGCGATCTTCGTACAAATCATCTTTCTCTGTTTCGCGTTCGTAAATCTTTTCATTATCCACAAAAATCTCATAATACGCTTGTGTTTTAGGCAACAAATGTTTTGATAATTTATCTGCATATGTATGAATTTGAGCGTGAATTGGCGAAACCAACGGATGAGAACTCGCAATTACATTTCGGTTTACATCGCCACAAGCCGCGATAGAATCTAACTTTGCTTGGTCAAACGATTGTAAAGTTGGACGCAATTGATGTTTCAAAATTCCGTGCAATTGAATGGTTTGACGCGTTGTAATTTTCAAAACGCCTGTTCCATATTGTTCAGAAGTTTCGTGAATTGCCAACCATTTATCAGCGTCAATAATTCCACCCGGAATACGCAAACGAATCATAAATGAATACAATTTGTCTAACTTTTTTTCTGCACGTTCTTCTCGTCTATCACGATCATCTTGCACATACATTCCGTGAAATTTCACCAAAGCTTCGTCATCTGCACGTACATTTCCAGTGTGATTATCCAGCTCTATACTCTCTTTTAACGTACCGCGAAGTCCGTCACTTTTTATTTTAATTCCTTCTATAGGAGATTGTTTTTCTATACTCATTTTGTTAATTGTTGGTTGATTAGTAGACATCTTTTTGGTAGCGACCTTCTTCTTCTAATTGTTCTAGAAAATTTTTCGCTGAAACCTCATCTTGATTTGATTCTTTTGCAATTAATTCGATCAAAGCACTTTCTACATCTGTACTCATTCCGTCTTTTTGACCGCAGACATACAAATAAGCACCATCCTTTAACCAATTGTAAAGCTCTTTTCCTTGTTCTTTCACTCGATCTTGTACATAAATTTTATGTTTTTGATCTCTCGAAAAAGCTGTATCTAATTTGCTTAAAACTCCTGTCGAAAGCCATTCCTGAATTTCAGTTTGATAATAGAAATCCGAAACAAAATGTTGCTCACCAAAAAACAACCAGTTTTTACCTTCTGCACCAATCGCATCACGATGTGTCAAAAAACTACGAAAAGGTGCAATTCCTGTTCCCGGACCAATCATAATCACCGATTGATTTTCATCTGGAAGTTTGAAGTTTTTATTTTTATGAATGTAAAATTCTATGGATTTACCTTGCTCAAAATCTGCTAAAAACTGAGAACATAATCCAGTTTTTTGTAGATCTGAAACTAAAAAAGTATTCAGACTAACCGTTAAGTGAATTTCATTATCATGTGCTTCATTCGATGATGAAATCGAATATAAACGTGGTGCAATTGGATGCAAAAGATTTAAAATATCATCAAATTTTATTGTAGATTCAGACGAATAATATTTTATCAACAAATCAATTAAATCAATTTTAGTTTCGAGAATTTCTACATTCAAAATTGTTGCAAATTGATCGATTGATTTTTTAGAAAGTGCTCTAATATTTTTTTCTTCAAGTTCTTGAGCGCGATTTTCTTCATTGAGAAGCTTTGCAATCTCTAAAATTTCGGTTTGATTATTTTTTGGATAAACACCCAAAGCATCACCTGGTTCGTAATCGACTTGCTCATCAACTGCTATTTCGATATGATAGGTTTCTTTATTCGAACCTCTATCGTTCAAAATAACTTTATGCTTTACAATTCCTCCATACGATTTTTTTTGCGTAGAAGAACTTTGCAATTTTTGAGGTTGTACAACCATTGAACTTCCTTCTGATTGAATAGTTTTTAAAATATCCGCAAACCAATTTTCGGCAATTTCTTGATAATCTAAATCTACTTTTACCAAATCGAAAACGCGTTGTGCGCCTAGTTTTCCAAATAATTCATCGATTTCTTCTCCTGATTTACAGAAAAACGGATAAGACGTATCGCCCAGACCAAAAACAGCAAACTTTGTTTGATTCAATTTTAGGTCAGAATTGCTCAAATTATCATAGAATTTTTGCGCATTTTGAGGTAAATCTCCATCTCCTTGCGTACTAAAAATTAGAATTAAAAACTCTTCTTTTTCAATTTTTTCGAGTGGATATTGAAACGCATCAATTGCTTTGGCTTGAATTTTATTCTTCTTAAAAATTCCAAGCAATTGATTGGCTAATTTCTTCGCATTTCCTGTTTCAGTTCCATAGATTATTGTAGGTTTGATTGAGGTTAAAACCTTTTGTTCTTTCGGCTCATCTTGTGTCTGATTCGCAACTAATCCAGCCAAATAACCATTTGTCCAAATAATTTCGTCACGTGATAATTCTTTTACTAAACTTTTTACTAAGTTCAATTTTTCGTTAGCTAGCATAAGAAATTGTTGTTTTATGGTTATCAAAATATGAATTAGAAGTTGGCTGTTCATCAAACCAAGCGAATGATTGATGCAAATTGACAACATGACCTACGATAATTAAAGTTGGTACAAAATCGAAGGTCGGTAAATGGTTTTCTACAATATTTTCGAAAGTAAAAACTTGTGTTTTCTGATCTGGAGTTGTCGCTTGTTGAATAACTGCTAAACCTTTTTCGGTATCAATTCCATTCAAAATTAACTGATCGGCTAAAGTTTGTAAACGTTGTCCACTCATATAAAAAACCAATGTATCCGATGTTTTTGCCCAATCTTTCCATTGTTTATCTTCAATAGATTTCAAATCGCACAACGTCAACATGCGAACTCCTTTCGAATGATTGCGTGCTGTCAACGGAATTCCCGTGTAAGCGGCAGCACCAAAAGCAGCCGAAATACCTGGAATTATTTCGTACGGAACATGATTTTTTTTCAAGGTTTCTAATTCGTCCAAAATATTAGAGAAAAGCGAAGCGTCACCTCCTTTCAATCGAACCACTAATTTTCCTTGCATTGCAAACTCAATCATCAAATCGTTAATATCTTTTTGAGGCGTATGAATGCCTTTCGAACATTGTTTTCCGACATAAATAACCAACGCATCTTTCGACGCATATTCGTCTATTAACACTGGAGAAACTAAGCGGTCTGTCAAAATAACATCTGCTTTTTTGATATAATTTAACGTTTTGAGCGTCACCAATTCTGGATCTCCAGGACCAGCGCCAGCCAAAATTACTTTTCCTATTGTTGTTTGCATGTTTGTAATAAATTAGTTGATTGATAAGATTGAGTTGATATATTAAACCTTTGTGCTTTTAGATAATTTTATCAATGAAACCATTAATTCGAGTGGAATTTTGTATCGATAAAAAATTATGGAAAATAAAATTCATCTTAGTTCTCGATACAATTTTTATACATTTCATTTCTAAAAATCACTCGAACTGACGAATTTTAATCAATAAACATCAAAGCAGCGACTGTATTTTTCGTTGTTTCGTCAATCAAAATGGCATTTCCTGTATGAATATTTTCTTTAAAAGAATCGAAAAATAAAGGTTGATTTGTTTTCAAAACCACTTGTCCAATATCATTTAACTTGATTTCTTCAGATGGAATAAATTCCCAATTATTAATATCCCATTGTTGATCGATTGCTTTGATTTTTGCACGAACCGAATGAAAACGATGCTGCAAAACGTACGTTTTTCCTTGTTGCAATGCATTATTGTCTAACCAACAAATCCAAGCCTTTGGTTCGTTTGTCGTTTGCGGTTCTTCGGAAGTTTTTACAATTGAGTCTCCTCTACTGATATCTATATTATTTTCGAGATGAATCACAACATTTTCTCCTGCTTCAGCATGTTGTACTTCTTCCAAATGACGTTCTATTTTAACAATTTTTGATTCGATATTTGATGGATAAACTTTAATAGAATCCCCAACTTTATAAACTCCACTCAAAATTTGTCCCGCATAACCTCTATAATCGTGATGTTCTTCATCTTTTGGGCGAATTACCCATTGAACCTGAAAACGCGCTGCTAAATTTTTATCTGTTTCAATCGAAACTGTTTCCAATTGATGCAATAATGTTTCACCATTATACCAAGGCGTTTTCGCAGATTTTTCGACAATATTATCGCCAACCAAAGCAGAAACTGGAATAAAAGTTACTTCATCATAATTCAATTGATCTTGAATTTGTTGAAAATCATTTTTTATCTTTTCGAAAATATCTTGCGAATAATCAACCAAATCAATTTTGTTAATCGCGATAATTGCTTTTTTAATTCCCATTAACGAACCAATGCTTGCATGACGTTTTGTTTGAGAAGTGATTCCTTTTCGTGCATCAACCAGAATAATAATCAACTCTGAATTTGAAGCACCTGTAATCATATTTCGTGTATATTGCTCATGTCCAGGCGCATCAGCAATAATAAATTTTCGTTTTGCAGTCGAAAAATATTTATACGCTACGTCTATTGTAATTCCTTGTTCGCGCTCGGCACGTAAACCATCTGTAATCAAAGACAAATCAATTTCGTCGTCTTCATTTGATTTACGTTTTTCTAAAACACCCAATTGATCGGTGTGAATACTATTCGAATCGTAAAGTAAACGCCCTATTAAAGTACTTTTACCATCGTCTACGTTTCCTGCTGTTATAAATTTTAATGTATTCATTTTACTTAATTCCTATAGATATTATAGAGTTTTGTTTAAAAAAATTTTGACTTAGAAATAACCTTGTTTTTTACGGTCTTCCATCGCTGATTCTGACAATTGATCATCCAAACGAGTTTGTCCTCTTTCGCTAATTCTTGTGTTAATAATATCAGTAATGATATCGTCAATCGTAGAAGAATCCGAAGGTACAGCCGCTGTACACGTCATATCACCAACCGTTCTGTAACGTACTTTTTCTATCACAACTTTATCATCTGCATTTGGCTGAATAAAATCTGAAGTCGCAATTAATTTATCATTGTAAACAATACATTCGCGTTCATGAGCAAAGTATAAATTTGGTAATTCGATGTTATTTTGTTTGATGTAATTCCAAACATCTAATTCTGTCCAATTGCTAATCGGAAAAACACGTACATTATGTCCTTTTTCAATTCTTCCATTCAAAATATTCCACAATTCTGGACGCTGAAGTTTCGGATCCCATTGACCAAAATCATCACGAACCGAGAAAATACGTTCTTTTGCACGTGCTTTTTCTTCATCACGACGCGCTCCTCCAATACATGCATCAAACTCATTTTCTTCGATTACATCTAACAACGCATACGTTTGCAAGGCATTACGAGAAGGAAAACGACCAGCAGTTTCTTTCAGATTATACTTTTTTATAGCATCTTCTACAGAGGCAACAATCAATTTTTCGCCAATTTTATCGACCAAATAATCTCTAAATTTTATCGCTTCAGGAAAATTGTGTCCTGTATCTACATGCACCAAAGGAAAAGGAAATTTCCCTGGACGAAAGGCTTTCAAAGCTAAATGAATCAAAACAATCGAATCTTTTCCTCCTGAAAATAACAATGCTGGACGCTCAAATTGAGCAGCTGTTTCTCTCAAAATGTAGATTGCTTCGTCTTCTAGCTGATTTAAATAATTTTTTTCTTGACTTGACATTCTTTCTAACTTTCTAACTTATTTTTTGACAATAAAAAACTCCTCAAAATTTTGGAGGAGTTCATGAATTATTATTTTCGTAATTAATACATCACAACATATTCCTCCTCTTGTAAAGAGCGACACATATACATTGACATATTAAATACTAAATTTTTCATTTTTTCTTGTTTCATTTCTGATTTCAAAATTATATTATTTTTCTAAATAAACATAATTAATAGAATAATTTAAATAACAAACCTATTTTTTACACTATTTTATGAAAATTATTCTAAATAAATTTATCAAACAAAATAATAATCTATAAAACCGATAGATTTTATATTGTAAAAATAAAAATATTATTTAAAATACAAAGATTGATTCCAAAAAAAGATAAAAAATTGAATATTTCGACGACTTCCTTACCTTTGCAAAATGTCAAGAAAAGCGAAACAAAAAATCATATTAAATAATATAGAAGTTTTACGTGCTGGTGCAAAAGGTGTATCAGTTGGTAAAACAGAGGAAGGAAAAACGGTTCTGATAAAAGGTGCGATTCCAGGAGACGTTGTAGATGTACACGTTTTGAAGAAAAAAAGCAGCTATTTAGAGGGACAAGCAATCGAAATTCACGCAAAATCTCCTTATCGCGTTCAGCCAGAATGTGAGCATTTTGGTGTTTGCGGTGGTTGTAAATGGCAAGATATGAGCTATGATGCGCAACTTAAATTTAAACACGACGAAGTGGTTAACAATTTGGTTCGTATTGGAGGTTTCAAAGATTTAGATGCTGAAATTGTTCCAATTTTAGGTTCTAAAGAACAATATTTTTACCGTAATAAATTAGAATTTACTTTTTCTAATGCACGTTGGTTAACGTTAGAAGAAATTCAGTCTGGGAAAGAATTTGACGACCGTGACGTAGTTGGATTCCATATTCCTGGTGCTTGGTCTAAAGTTTTGGATGTTACAAAATGTCACTTACAACGTGATCCTTCGAATGCGATTCGTGTTGAAGCAAAACGTTTTGCATTAGAACATAACTTAGATTTCTTCGATTTAAAAAATCAAGAAGGTTTATTAAGAACATTAATGATTCGTACTTCTCAGAATGGACAAGTAATGGTTTTAGTTCAATTTTTCCGTGAAGAAAAAGAAAATCGTGAAGCTTTCTTACAAAACTTGAAAGATAAATTCCCTGAAATCACCTCTTTATTGTATGCAATTAATCCGAAACAAAACGATTCTGTTTATGATTTAGATATCGAAGTTTTTGCTGGAGAAGATCATATTATGGAAAAGATGGAAGATTTGAATTTCAAAATTGGTCCAAAATCTTTTTATCAAACCAATCCAGAACAAGCTTACGAATTATATAAATTAACACGTGATTTTGCAGGTTTAACTGGAAATGAATTAGTGTACGATTTATATACAGGAACTGGAACAATTGCGCAATTCGTTTCGAAAAAAGCTAAAAAAGTAGTTGGTGTAGAATCTGTTCAAGAAGCGATTGATGCAGCAAAAGCGGCAGCAAAATTCAATGGAATTGATAATTGCGATTTCTATTGTGGTGATATGAAAGATGTATTGAATCAAGATTTTATCAACGAACACGGAATTCCAGATGTAATTATTACTGATCCTCCACGTGATGGAATGCATAAAAAAGTGGTTGAAAATATTTTGTTCATGAATCCAAAACGTGTTGTTTACGTTTCGTGTAACTCTGCTACACAAGCGCGCGATTTAGAATTGATGAAAGATCAATATAAAATTGTTAAAGTTCAGCCAGTTGATATGTTTCCGCAAACACATCATGTAGAAAATATTGTACTTTTAGAGCGAATTTAAAATTCAATCAAAAAAAATGAAAAATATTCAACGTTTTCTGGCTTATTCAATTTTCGCTTCTATAATTTCTTTAGCATTTTATAGTTGCGAAGACGATGATATTTGTACTGACGAAGGTGATGTTCCTCGCATGGTTGCTGATATGTATTATGATGGAACAAATGTTCCTTTAGAAGATTCGATTTATTATTGGGCGTATGTTTATAATGATTCGATTACAAAAGGAATTAGAGAAGCTACAGGAACGAGTAAAGATACTGTCTTAATCGAAAAAAATTCTGCTTTAGGAAAAACGAGTTTCGGAATTGCTTTGCGTAATAATTCAAAAAAAGAAATTTATTATACTATAGCGCAAGGTCCAGATATAGATGTAAAAGATTCTATAACGGGTAAAGTCATCAGAACAATCCCTGCAAAACGTGATCGATTGATTTTAAAATACGATACACTTGGAAATGGCTATACTTCTAAAGCTTGTGGTTTTGGATTAACTTTTAAAGGAGTTGATGTAAAATTGGTGACGAAAACTGCAAATGGAGCTGGAAATTGGATAAAGAAAATAGAAACTGTAAATACTGAAATTAAAGATGGTTCGACAACTGTTATTAAGCTTTTTGCTAACGAGCGCAATTAGTTTTGCATTTGGTCAAGAAAATAAAACTGATTCGACAAAAGTTTCCGTTACAGATTCTATTCCAAAGAAAAAACACCATGATATTTTTATCGGTGTAGATGTTTTCAATCCGATTGTTTCTGCTTTCAACGATAAAAAAGGTGTTAGCGCTTATGCTTCTTATCAAATCAATAATAAGTGGCATGCTGTTATAGAAGCTGGTTTCGAGAAAAATAAGTTTAATGAAATCAATTGGAATGTTGATGTTGACGGCGTTTTTGCAAAACTTGGTGCAAACTGGTTTATAACGCAAGATGTAGAAAATCAATCGAACGGAATTTACATTGGTGGACGAATTGCGTATTCTAAATATTCGCAAACCATCAATAGTTATCCGATTAGAGATTTACAATCGAATGAGATTACAGGAACAGGAAGTTTGCCAAAAGCGAATGTAAGCAGTTATTGGATAGAAGCTGTGGTTGGTGGACGTGTAGAGATTTTCAAAAATTTTTATGGTGAATTAGCTTTGCATCCTGCAGCTTATATTGGTGGTAAAAAAGATCAAGGAATTGATCCTTTGGTTATTCCAGGTTACGGAAAATACAGCGGTCCTTTTAATATGCCCGTTTTTTGGGGAATTGCTTATAAAATAAAGTAAGATTAAAACTTTGTTATGAATCAAATTAGAATAACAAAAGATAACATTTCTCTTTTTCCAAAATATGAAAAGTTACTTCATGATAACAAAATAAAATTCGATTCTTTAGGTCGATTAAGATATTTACATGGAGCACCTATTGGAGATTTGATTCAAATCAAAATAGATCAAAATGGAAAACCAATTTTTCAAGAAATAAGTGATGAATGGTTTGATCCAGAAAGTGAAAAAGCTAAAAACTTTATTTGGTTATAGATTTATATACAAAAAAAAAAGGAACTCAATTAGAGTTCCTTTTTGGCTAATACAATCCAAACTTATCCCATTCTTCTTGAGATAAATTCGTTTTAATTATATTATTTTTCAGATCAATTAACATTCTCTCTCCTTTTTTTATAACAGCTATAGTAATTGGTTTATTCTCATAATTAAAATAAAAATCACTCCAATTAAATTTCAATTCATCATATTCAAATGGAATTAACTGATTATTCGACTTATCTACAGCTCCAAATTTATTTTGTTTACTAACAAAAAAATAACCGTTTGCATAACTAAAATCTTTGTAAATACAAGGTATTGAAACCTCTCCTTCTCGAGTTATCAAACCAGATAAACCATTTTTAGTAACAATATGTTCTTCAGGTCCATATTCTACCCAATTAGAAATAGAAGAATATTCTATTGGAACAATTATTTTTTGATTAATATCTATAATTCCAAATTTCTTATTTTTTTTAACGATAAAATTATTTTGTCTATTATAGACAGCTTCTATTGCTCCATAAATTGGTGGAATTTTAGTAATTCCCAAAGTATCAACGACTCCAAATAATTTATTCTTTTTTAAAATAATAAATCCCTCATCAGTTGAATGATAGTAATTTGTAAACTCAGTATTTGAAAGTGTTTTTTGAATAATATTGAACAAATAAATCTTTTTATTCTTTTTTATCACAGCAATTTTATTTTCATTTACTAAAAAAACGTCTTCGTTTTCTATTTTCACCAATTCTCGTCCATCAGAAGTTAATATTCCTTTTTTCTTATTAAAGTCTTCAACTTCAAACAATAAAATATATTGATCATTTTCTACAACAGCTTCTCGAAAATTTATACTTTTCAACCATTTGTCACCAGAAATTGAAATTAAATCTTTAGAAAGTAATTTTAATTTACCTTCCTTTTTGATAACATAAGTTTCTAATTTATTTCCATAAAATCCATCATTTGAAATTGAATCATAAATAATATCTAAAACAATTTGTCCTTTAGAATTTATAATTCCATATTTAGATTTATCTTCAACTATTGCTAAACCTTTTTGATTGAAAATTAAAATATTATCATATTTCCCAAACTCTAATACTTCTTTTAAATTCTTATCTAAAAATCCAATTTTACCATTCTTCGACAATTTCATAGAACCATCTATAAAATATGTAGTTCCATTTCCAAAACTATTCTTAGGTTTCACAATAACCTCCTCTGCATGATTATCAAATATATAATCAGTTAATTGTTTTCCTTCATTATTAAAAATTGCCCATTTTTCCTTATTCTTTACAAATAAAATACTATCATTCATAGATTGATCAACAGAATTATAAATAGATGACACAATTTCTTTTCCTGTTTTGTCTACAAATCCATATTTTCCATTTTTTATAATTACTGCTAATCCTGATTTGTAAAAATAATTTAATCGATCATAAATAAATGGAATTACAACCTCTCCTTTTCTATTTATTGCACCAAACTTATCTTTAATTTGAGCAATTGCTAAACCATTATCAGAAAAAACACTTAGATCATTGTAAATAAAAGGAATTAAAATATTATCATTAATATCAATATAACCTTCTTTATCATCTTTCTTAGCAAGAATCATATTTTCTTGATCTAGAGGATTCATAAATTTATATTTACCAAGTGGAATTTTTATTTCTTTTGTTCTATTATCAACATAACCCCAATAATCATTTTCAGAAATTCTTGAATAAATCTCCGTTTTATTTTGTACTTGAGACAAACAAAGTTCAGATAAGAATATTAAGATAAATAATAAAGCTACACGCATATTCGAAGTATTAATTCTTTGATTAATATACAAAAAAAAAGGAACTCTAATTGAGTTCCTTTTTTTTGTTTTGAGAAGATTTCACATTAATCCAAAACCTTTGCTCCTTTTACTTTCTGATTTGTTAAAGCGATTTCCAAAACTTCTTTCATTTCTTTTACAAAATGGAAAGTCATTCCTTTTACATATTCTGCTTTAATTTCTTCGATATCTTTTCGGTTGTCTTCGCATAAAATAATTTCTTTGATATTTGCACGTTTCGCCGCCAAAATTTTCTCTTTAATTCCACCAACTGGTAAAACTTTTCCACGAAGTGTGATTTCTCCTGTCATTGCCAATTTTGCTTTCACTTTTCGTTGTGTAAAAGACGAAACCAAAGACGTCAACATTGTAATTCCGGCAGATGGTCCATCTTTTGGCGTTGCTCCTTCTGGCACGTGAATATGGACTTTATAATTCTCGAACACTTCTGGTTTGATACCTAATTCATCCGCATGCGCTTTGATATATTCTAACGCAATTGTCGCAGATTCTTTCATCACAGTTCCAAGGTTTCCTGTAATCGAAAGCCCTCCATTTTTCGCTTTCGATAAAATAGATTCGATAAACAAAATATCTCCTCCAACACTTGTCCAAGCTAAACCAACCACAACACCCGGAACTTCGTTGTTCTCGTATTGGTCTGGCGTAATAGAAGGGCCTAAGATTTTCGAAATATCTTCAATTGAATATTTAGCATTAAATTCTTCTTCCAACGCAATATGTTTTGCAGCCGAACGAACTAATTTCGCAACTTTTTGATTCAATTTACGAACTCCAGATTCGCGTGTATAACCCGTAATCAAATATTCGATTTCTTTTTTACCTAACACAACATCTTTCTCTTTCAAGCCATGTTCTGTTAATTGTTTTGGTAAAAGGTGACGTTTTACGATTTCAGATTTTTCCTCGATTGTATAACCTGCAATATTAATCATCTCCATACGATCGCGTAACGGACTTGGAATATCTCCAATATTATTGGCAGTCGCAATGAAAAATACTTTCGATAAATCGTAGCCAATTTCTAAGAAATTGTCATAAAAAGTTGAGTTTTGCTCTGGATCTAAAACCTCTAACATTGCTGATGAAGGATCTCCATGCGCACTCGCTGTCATTTTATCAATCTCATCTAAAACAAAAACTGGATTAGACGATTCAGATTTTTTAATTGACTGTAAAATTCGTCCTGGCATCGCTCCTATATAGGTTTTACGGTGACCGCGAATCTCTGATTCATCATGTAAACCACCCAACGACATACGTACATATTTGCGTCCAATCGCTTCTGAAATAGATTTCCCTAACGATGTTTTACCAACACCCGGAGGTCCATATAAACAAAGAATTGGCGAACGCATATCTCCTTTCAATTTCAAGACTGCAAGATGCTCCAAAATACGTTCTTTTACATCTTCTAAACCATAATGATCATGATCTAAAATTTTCTTTGCATGCTTGATATCAAAGTTATCTTTCGTTAAGGTATTCCAAGGTAAATCCAACATAAATTCAAGGTAATTGCGCTGAATATTATGTTCTGGCATTTGCGGATTTAGACGAGAAAGACGATTAATTTCTTTATCAAAATGATTCGCTACTTCTTCGCTCCAACTTTTCGTTAAAGCACGTTTGCGCATTTCATTGATTTCTTCTTCTGTCGAATTTCCTCCTAACTCCTCTTGAATCGATTTGATTTGTTGATTTAAGAAATATTCTTTTTGTTGTTGATCTAATTCTTTGCGAACTTTATTCTGAATTGTATTCTTCAACTCCAGTTTCTGAAGCTCAACATTCATAAAACGCATCACTTCCATTGCACGAAGTTTCATATCAGAAATCTCTAACAACAACTGTTTTTCATCTAAACTTAACGTCAAATTAGACGCGACAAAGTTGATTAAAAACGTATTACTTTCAATACTTTTTATAGCTCCTGCAGCTTCCGAAGGCAACATTGGATTTTCTTCTACAATCTGAAAAGCTAAATCGCGAATTGATTCAATAATAATTGGATATTCTTTGTTGCGTGAAGTTGGAACTTTTTCTGTCAAAATTTCTACTTCTGCCTTGAAATAAGGATCATCTGAAACAAATTCTTTGACTTTGAAGCGCTTCATCCCTTGCAAAATCACCGTAATGTTTCCATCTGGCAACTTTATCATTCGCATGATTTTAGCAACTGTACCAACTGTATACAAATCGTCTTGTGTAGGATCTTCCACAGCAATTTCTTTCTGCGAAAGCACTCCAATAATGCGATCTTCTTTGTAAGCTTGTGTTAAAAGTTGTATAGATTTATCTCTACCCGCGGTAATTGGCGCAACCACACCCGGAAATAAGACAGTGTTTCTTAACGATAAAATAGGCAATACCGAAGAAATATCTTGCTTATTTAGCTTACTTTCTTCGTCTTTACTCATCAAAGGAATTAATTCGATTTCTTCTTCCATTACTTGTGCTAATGACAAATTGTCTATGTTCATAATTTTTTTGTACGTTCAAAGTGTCAGTAAAACTATTTTTAACTGACGAAAGCTTTTCATAATTTCAAAAAAACTACGATATAGTTCTTGTTTGAAGCGTTTAGAAAAGCGAGTATTAATAAGACAAACGTTGTGCCAATAAAATATATTGTCAGTTTTTCAATAAAGGTTTATAATGAGGATAAATAATTATTTTGCTTCTAAATCTTTTATCAAGATGGTTTGATCTTTAATTATAAAACAATCTGTAAGGAATTGATGCATTGATTTTGCATGAAAATTCATCATTCCAAAATCTTCAGAAATCAAGATTTCAGTCAATTCTTCGAGCGATAATTGGTTCAAATTTTCGTAATCTGTTTCTTCTTCAACTTCTTCGATAAATGAGTTTAACGTATCATGCGTAATATATAAATCGTGATCGATGCAACCAATCCAACCTTTTTTATCGCCTTGTAAAACCTCAACAAATTCATTTCCTCCAGGATCTGTTCCAATTTTGAAAAATATCGATTCGAAAATAGTATAAGCTTGCGCTTCTATCAAATCATAATAACCTGAATCAGAATTCAAGCCATATAAACCACCAAACATTTGCCAAGGTTCTTCGCCAGTATAATTTATAGTAAAATTGTTATAATCGGCATCAAAAAAGAGTAAATCATTAAATCCATTTTGCTCCAATAAAAAAGTCGCATATTCATCAGAAAAATTATACTTCTTTTGCAATGATAAAACTTCTTCTTTTGTAGGTTTTGAAAATCCAAATGGATTAGGAAAAGTGACTTTTTGTAACATAGATTGAGTTAGTTTGAAAGTATAAAAATAGAAAATTAACCGATTTTTATTCTTTTAACTATTAATCTCATATTCTTTTAATAATTTAAAATAGATATCAAATTCTTGTTGTTTACCACTAATTACACCATCAACATAATTATTTATAAGATAATAAGAGAAACCTTTTTCACCGTATACATCTGTTATAAACGTACCTGAAAAAGGTTTACCATCTTTATAAATCCCTCTCGATAATTCTATATTATCACGATTTTTAACGATAAGTTCGTCAATATAAATCCCTTCCTTTAGCGTAGCTGTTTTTAAAAATACTCCATCTTTATAATCAACAAAAACCCCATCATAAGGTCTTTCATTTTTATAAATTAATTTCTGAATTAAATTTCCATCCATATCATAATTTTCTATAGTAACGAAAGTTTTCGCATATGATTTTCTTTTAATCTCATACGATTTTGCAAATCCGTTTTTTAAATAATATGTAAAATACACATTAGTTGTATAACCTTTTCGATCTATAGATTCTTCAGGAACTAATACACCATTTTCATCCCAATACGTAGTCGAAATATCAAATAAAGCATCTGATTTCCTACTGTATTTAACCTCTTTAGCTTTATTCCCATTTTCCCAGAAAATAATTTGAGAAAAGTTATGAAGTGTACGAAATTCTGGATTTGAGGAACCTCCAATCATAATTGGTCCATTTTTAATAATCTCAGGAGTTAAATAAAAATCTGATGGAATTCTGATAAAATTACCTTCTAATTTTTTATTTTCGATTATCCCTGAAGTAACTATTTTTTCATCCTTAAAAATCTCAATTTTTGAAATTTCTCCTGCATCATTATATAAAACTTTTTGCCATAGCTTTCCTTGATTATTATAATAAATTAGTTCTTTAGTTTTAGAATTATTGATAAAACTTGTCACCCTTTTATCTAATCCATCCATTCTATAATAAAAAACATCTCCTACAAAACTTGAATCATCATCCTTATTAAGGATATAACCCTGCATTTGTAAGTTTCCGTTTTTATAATAATCTCTTACTAAATAAACATTTCCACTTTTTTTAAATGGTAATGGTCTAAAATAAGAACTATTATTTTTTGTAGTTTTTTTCCAATCTTGATCATAATAAATAGTGTCTTGCGCAGAAAGAAATTTCGTTAGAAATATGAATAGTATGAATAGTTTAAATTGTATATTATTCTTCATAAATGCAGTTTTAATAAAAGAATAAATCTAATAAAAAAAATCGGGATTTACCCGATTTTAGATTTTGCGATGACTTTGCGATAAAGTTCTTCATATTGCGGAAGAATATTCGTTTTATCAAATCGTATTGCTTGTTCTTTTGCTTGATGACTAAACTCTGCCAAACGCTTATCGTCTTCTAAGATATAGATTGCCTTTTCTGCCATCATTTCGATATCTCCTACAGGGCAAACAAAACCAGTAAGTCCATCAATATTTACTTCTGGAATTCCGCCTGCATTCGACGAAATAACCGGAACACTTGCTGCCATAGCTTCAAGCGCTGCCAAACCAAAACTTTCTTGTTCGGATGGTAAAAGGAATAAATCTGCGGCTTTCAAAACATCATTCAAGTCACTTACCATTCCAAGACTTTTTACTTTATCTTGAATCCCAAAATCTTGAATCATTTGATCCGCCATATCCCATTCAGGTCCTTCCCCAGCAATAATCAACTTCGATGGAATTTGTTTCTGAATCAAATTAAACGTTCCAATTACATCTTCAATACGTTTTACCTTTCTCAAATTCGAAGTATGCAAAATCACTTTCTCTTTTGGTTGCGCAAAATTATCACGACAACACACACATTTCTCTGGTAAATATTGATCATTATCAATAAAATTTGGCACAACTTCTATCTCATTTGTAATGTCAAATGCACATAAAGTATCTTGTTTCAAACTTTCGGAAACCGATGTTACGGCATCCGATTCGTTAATCGAAAATTCAACAGCCGTTTTATACACAGGATGTTTACCAACCAATGTAATATCCGTTCCGTGTAAGGTTGTTACAATTGGTAATTTATAGCCTTTTCGCGCCAACATTTGCTTCGTAAAATACGCTGCATACGCATGCGGAATCGCATAATGTACATGAACCAAATCTAATTCGTAATGCAAAACTTTATCATACAAAATTGTACTCAACGCCAAATCATATGGCTGATATTGGAACAATGGATACGTTTCGACATGAATTCGATGAAAGTATATATTTGGTAATTTGATGTTTAATCTCGCAGGAACATTTGTGCTAAAAAAATGTACTTCATGACCTTTTTCCGCTAAATCCATTCCCAGTTCTGTTGCCACAATTCCACTTCCTCCATAGGTTGGATAGCATACAATTCCTATTTTCATTCGCGATTTTTATTTAGACAAATTTAAGGTAAAATTGCTTCATAAATTACCTGTCGAATATTTTCTCGCACTTTTTTAATGGAAAGATAATTTGGCTCGACAGTTTCATTGACACGATTCGAAAGAAATATATACACAATATTATACTGAGGATCAGCCCAAACCACAGTTCCTGTAAAACCTGTATGACCAAAACTTTCGACTGATGGACCAACTTTAGAAATATGTTGCATTTTATCAAAACCAGCTCCACGGTGATTCCCATGAAATTGTTGTTTGGTGAATTCCGCCACAGTTTCTGGCTTCAAATAAACCTCATCACCATATTCGCCTCCATTCAAATACATTTGCATCAATTTTGCTAAATCAATCGAGTTGGAAAATAAACCAGCATGACCAGCAATTCCGCCCATCATTGCAGCTCCTTGATCGTGTACAAAACCATGAACGAGTTGATTTCTGTAGGTTTTGTCATATTCGGTTGGAATAATATCTTCTAAACTAAATTTTTCCTTTGGATTGAATGTTGTGCGATACATTCCCAATGATTGATAAAATTTCTCTTGTGTCAATTGATTCAGATTTTTCCCAAAATCTTTTTCTAATTTTTTCTTGAAAATATAATAGCCTAAATCTGAATATTCATATGATTTACGACCTAAAGATGATTTATAAATATCTTCGTAAATCGTATCTTTTATAGAATTGATAATATAAATGTTATCTGTAACTTTTATTTGATGTTCTTCGTCTTGCTTTCTCGAATAGAAATCTAAATATAATCGTGCATTTTTTACATTGACAGTTTCGTTGTAAAAACCAATCCAAGGTTTAAGACCAGCCTGGTGCGCTAATACTTCACGAATTTTTAAAGAAGATTTGTTCGAATTCTTCGCATCATTATCAATTTCTCCAATTGTTTGATCGAGGTTTAATTTTCCTTCGTTTACCTCCAACATCAACAAAGGCAACGTCGCCGTCACCTTTGTTACCGAAGCGACATCATATAAATCTGTCCACTTCACTTTTTTTGAAGAATTTTTATCTTGTGTTCCGAAACTTTTATCATAAACGATTTTTCCATCTTTTGCGACTAGAATTTGCATTCCAGGCGTGTAATGATTTGCAATTGCTTCTTCGGCAAGTTTATCTATTTCTGAGAGTTTTTTTTTCCTAAATTCACATTTTCAGGTGCAGTAAATCCCAAACGTTTGATGTGTTTTGTTACAATTCCTTGTCCTTCTTTCAAATTTTGATTGATATCTACTGGAAACGTTCCATCTGCATCAATTGCTCCAAAAATAACTTGTGCAGCAGCTGCTTGCGCATCTTTTGTATTTTGATAATGAACTGTAACCGCGTCTAAATTTGATAAATCTAAATCTTTCAACCCGTAAGGACTTGTGAATAACGAAAAGATTTTCTTTTTGTCTTTTGGTAACGCTTTCAAAATTGCTTTCGAATTATCGGACAATTTATAAGGTTTGTAAACCGTTTCATTCGATAAAAACGCTCCAGAAATAATCACATCATAATCATTCAATAAATTGATTTGATTTGGATTTGAAATCTTCACTAACTCAACATTTGTATATTTTTGTAAATGTGTCAAAAATTGATCATAATCTGTTTGTTCAAGCGGAACAAAAGCAATTTTTTGATTCAATTTTTTAATTGGTAAAAGTTTGTGTTCATTCTTTACAACTGTCGAAGCTTTCTCAAATATCTTTGTTGTTAAAGCTAAATTTGTTGGAGAATTTAAATCTTCTAACACATTTGTAGGATTTAAAGTTCTAACCTCATTTAAACCTGTAATATATTTCGCCATCAAAATTTTCTTCACACTTTCTTCTAAACGCGCTTCAGAAATCTGACCTTTATTAATTGCATCAATAATTTTTTGTTTCCCAACGTGTACATTTTGCGAAAACAACAAAATATCATTTCCAGCCACAAATGCTCTGTAGTCTACATCACCAGCAGGAAACATTTTTGCCACACCATCCATATTCAAGGCATCTGTAATCACAATTCCTTTGAATTGTAACTCGCCTTTCAAATAATCTGTAATGATATTTTTTGACAACGTTGAAGGCATTTTTGGATCTGGTTCTAAAGCTGGAACATTTAGATGTGCCACCATAATTGACTGTACACCTGCATCAATCATTTTTTTGAAAGGTGCAATGTGATATTTCTCTAAATCTGCTTTATTATCTGGAATTAAAGGTAAAACTTTGTGCGAATCTTGGTCTGTATTTCCATGTCCAGGAAAATGTTTTGCAGACGATAACACGTTTTGTGCACGCATTCCATCCATATAAGCAATTCCTTTTTCTGCAACGCGATCAGGATTTGAACCAAAAGAACGATTTCCAATAATTGGGTTATTTGGATTAACATTGACATCAACCGAAGGCGAAAAATTAAACTGAACGCCCATTCTGTTCGCTTGTATACCAATTTGTTTTCCAACTTGATAAACCAATTTATTATCGCGTAAAGCGCCAAGCGTCATATTCCAAGGAAAACGCTCCACTCCTTTCAATCTCATTGCCAATCCCCATTCTGCATCCATACCAATCAATAATGGAATTTTAGAAATCGATTGAAATTTATTTGTCAACTCAATTTGATGAGCCGCTTGATCTTGCATAAAAATTAATCCTCCGATATGTTCTTCTTCAATTAATTTTTGAATATCATTCTCATGCACCGCATCTCTGTTTGTATAGGCAGCAACGATAAATAACTGACCTACTTTCTCTTCCAACGACATAGAATTATACTTTTCATCCACCCATTTCATCTGAATAGAATCTTTGTACAATGGCGAAACGTGTTGCGCTTTCGAAGCTATAGGTAAAATAATTGTTAAGAATACGTATGCGATTACTCTTTTCATTCCGGAATAAATTAATTTTGCTTGTTTTTTCTTTTTTAGAAACATTTTTTAAAGGCCAATCGAGTTAGGATTGGTAAATTTATAGTAAATTGTCAAATTAAATAAATTTATATGAGTATTTTCAGTGTTGTACAGGATAGCATGTTGAATCATCCTGGACTAATAACTGTTTTTGGGGTTGCAGTAATTATTATGTTGTTACTTGATTTAGGTGTTTTTAATAAAAATGCGCACGCGGTTTCGAACAAAGAAGCGCTTACTTGGACTGTCGTTTGGATTTCCTTGGCGATGATTTTTAGTGGTGTAATTTATTTCGTTTTTAAAGAAGCAGATGGACATGCATTTGCCATCAATAAATTTTCGCAATTTCAGGCAGCATATTGGATAGAAAAAGCCTTATCCGTGGATAATTTATTCGTCTTTATCCTTGTTTTTGGGTTCTTCAAAATTCCGAAAGAATATCAACATAAAGTCCTTTTTTGGGGAATTTTAGGTGCTCTTCTTTTTAGAGCAATCTTTATTTTTGCAGGAGTTGAATTAATTAAAATGACTTATTTACCAGCTTTCTCAATTGGAGATTGGCACTTTAATCTTGGTGATGAAGCTACTCATGCAAATTTTGCAGCAAAACAATTCTTCCGTCCAAATGTCGTTTTAACACTGTTCGGATTCTTCTTAATCGTTGCTGGAATCAAATCTTGGAAATCAAGTGATGATGATGAAAACCAAGATTTATCGCAAAATTTTGGTGTTAAACTGGTACACAAATTCTTTAAGGTTACACCAAATTTTGATGGAGATAAATTCTTTTCTGTACAAAATGGAATTAAAATGGCAACACCACTTTTCGTCGCTTTAATGGTAATTGAAGTAACTGATTTAGTTTTCGCTGTAGATAGTATTCCTGCTATATTCGCTGTTGCTCCAGACGATCCATTTATTTTATATTCATCTAATATTTTTGCCATTTTAGGACTACGTTCATTGTATTTCTTGTTGGCAAATTCAATGGATAAATTCAATAAACTACATTATGGTTTAGCAATTATTTTGAGCTTTATCGGAATTAAAATGATTATTATGCCATTCTATCATTTCGAATCGACAGTTTCATTATCAATCATTGGTGGAGTTCTATTAACAACAATTATTTGGTCGCTAATTTCGAATAAATCAGAGGTTAAGGAGTAGATTATTCCTTCGAAATAAATTTAAAAAAGCCATTCTTACGAATGGCTTTTTTAAATTTTATACATCTCACTTTTTATCTTCAATTGGTAAATTAATAACTTTTTCTAAATCTCCATTTTGATTGTAATTATAAATAAATCCAAATTCAAAATTTTGATGAAGATATTTTTCAATTTTGACTAATCTATTATCTCTATAATATCCAATACAATAAGCTTTTTTAACATTAGTTGAATCTTTCATTTTAAACTCATCATATAAATATAATGGATGAGAATACTTTCCAAAACCATGATAATATTTTTTTACTATTAAATCTTTAGAACCATTTTTTGTAACTGGGTCATTTTGAAAATTTTCTTTCTGTTTTATTACAACTAAATATTGATAAAGGAACAAGAATGCATAAAAATTTAATCATATCAACAATGTTAACAAGCTTAAATTTATAAAAAAAGCTCCAAAAATGGAGCTTATATTTCTATTCTTTATTTTTTCTCAACTTTCGCTGATCCAGATGCTGGAGCTAATTTTTCTTTTGCAACATCTTTCACGTTTTTCAACTCAACGTTTACAGGCTCAATCAATGATTTTGTAGGACTTTCGTTTCCCCTGTGGCACATTACACATGTTACAACATTAATCATTTCAGGATTTTTTGCATTTTCCCAATTGAAATTTTTTGCGTTTATATCACGTGTCATCACAATCATATGACGTGCAAATTCTTTTTCTTTTTTTGCATCACTTGCAAAATCCATCTTTTTCGTATCTGGATTTTCGGCGTGGCAAAAATTACATTTCACACCTAAAGCAGCATTATATCCACGCATCAAACCTTTCAAACTATCTTCCGAAATGTTTTGTGGTAAAACTTTTAGGTTTTTCCATTCTGAACTTGAAATTGCTTTTCCTGTGTCAATTTGGCGAGAAGTTGTAAACGAAAAGATACTAAACATCAACGCTAAAACTCCCAAAGAAGCCATTATTCTATTTGTTTTCATTTGTAATAATTTTGTTTATACAAGGTAAAACAAATCTTAAACCGAATAAACCCTTCAGAAAAATTTGGAATAATTTTAAATAAAACCTTTAATGAATTAAAAATAAATCAATTAAAATCTCCAAACTAATAAACGCGAAATTTTATTCCCTTGTTGCATATTTACAATTCGGTAATCTCTTACTTTTTCACGTTTTAAAATTCCTTCTAAAATTCGAACATTTTCTTTCTTAGAAACCAATGTTGTAAACCATTTTACTTGATGTTTATAGTCTGCACTTTCTTTTATCATTTTCGTGATAAACAGACGCTCTCCTCCTCTACACCATAGCTCAGAATTATTTCCACCAAAGTTTTGAATTGGTTTTTGATCAGATTTTTGACCCAAGTTTTTCAGTTTACGCATTGTTTGCTCCATCACTTCTTGATTCGATCTAAAAAATGGAGGATTACAAATTGTAATATCAAATTTCTCGCCTTGTTTGATGATATTCTTGAAAATATTGTTCGGATTAAATTGCATTCTAATCTCAACTTTATTACGTAATCGAGCATTTTTCTTCACAATTTCTTCCGCATTTTTGAAAGAAGCATAATCCAACTCTGCACCAACAAAGTTCCAATCGTATTCGTAATTTCCAATAATCGGATAAATACAATTCGCACCAACACCAACGTCCAAGACTTTTACATCTTTTCCACGCGGAATTACTCCATCAAAACTTTCGCCCAAAATATCGGCAACGTAATGAATATAATCGGCGCGACCAGGAATTGGCGGACACAAATTATCTTTTGGCAATTCCCAATAATCAATGTCATAATATGTTTTCAACAACGCTTTGTTCAACGCTTTTACAGCTTCTCTATCCGAGAAATTAATCGTTGGTTCGTTCTCTTTATTGGGTTTGATATATTTGGAAAGTGGCGAATAAATCGCACACAATTTTTCGAAATTATAAGGCGCTAAATGACGATTGCGCGAATGTAATTTTTTTAATTTACTCTTCTTTTCGGGAGTATCCATACAAAAATATTTATGCAAAAATAAGACAACCTTTGCAGTTTTCTGCAAAGGTTGTTTTTGAATTAGTTTATTTTAATTGTTTTTGTAGCGTTTCGATTTGTTTCAAAAGATGATGAATCACTTCTAAACCTTCTAAATTAACGCCCAAATTATAATGAAATTCAATAAATCGTTCGATTAATTTTAAATCATTTTCTTCGATAAAATATTCTTGGTTACGTTCGTGCAAAACAACCAAATCATTTTTGTACAAATCAATCACAAATTGAGGTTCAATCTGATGATATTTACTAAACTGAATAACAGATATCGTTACATTTTTCATGGTTTTAAGCTTTTTTAAGTGAACGTAATTTCTCGAATAATTCTTTCTCTTCTGCTGATAAATTAGTTGGAGTTTTTACAGAAAATGTCACATACAAATCTCCAAATTGATCATCTTTCTTATAAATTGGTAAACCTTTTCCTTTTAATTTCACCTTTTTATTATTCTCTGTTCCTTCTTTTATCGGGACTTTTACTTTTCCAGAAAGAGTATCAATCATCGCTTCTCCACCCAAAATCGCATCATATAAGTCAATCTCAACTATTGTAGATAAATCTGCTCCATTGACCTCAAAGGATGTATTATTTTCGATATGAAACGTGATATACAAATCTCCATTTGGTCCATTGTTATAACCTTTTCCTCCGTGACCTTTTACCTTAATCGTTTGTCCATCTTCTACTCCAGCAGGAATTGTAATTCGAATATTTTTACCATTCACCGCAAAAGTTTGTTTGTGCGAAGTCAATGTATCTGTCAAATTTAGTGTCAAACTGGCATTTACATCTTGCCCTTTATAACCTGTTGATCTACTTCTACCTTCGCGTCCAAACATCGAACTGAAAAAATCTGAATAGCCATCGAAATCACCAAAACCTTCAGTCCCATCAAAATCGCTATTACTATATTGATATTGTTGCTGTTGTTGTTGACGAGCTTTCTCATGTTCTTCACCATGTTGCCAATTTTCTCCGTATTTATCGTATTTTTTACGTTTTTCTGGATCGCTCAACACTTCGTTTGCTTCGTTTAATTCTTTAAATTTCTGTGCAGCTTCATCGTTATTTGGATTAAGATCGGGATGATACTTACGTGCCAATTTCCGATAAGCTTTTTTTATCTCATCTTGTGATGCGGTCTTTTGCAGACCTAATGTTGTATAATAATCTATAAAAGCCATAGTAATTAATAAGTTTGTGTCATAATTTAATCAAAATCAGTTCCAATTTTTTCAAAACTGACAATACGACTTATTCTTTTTATTCATTATAAAATTTTTAATATTTTATCTAAAATGAATAAATTTATTATGATTAATTTATTCATTTTCAAAAATAATTTGGATATATTCAAAAAAAACAATTATTTTTCATTTATAAAAGAAGGTTATGAATAGAAGAAATTTTTCGAAAAATATATTAATTGGATCGGCGGTTGGTGACGCATTAGGAGTTCCTGTTGAATTTAAAAGCAGGCAATATTTACAACAAAATCCCGTGACAGATATGATGGGTTATGGAACATACAATATGCCTCCAGGCACTTTTTCTGACGATAGTTCGATGATGTTTTGTCTAGCAGAATCGTTGTGTAATGGTTATAATGTAAATGATATTGCAGAAAAATTTCAGATGTGGATGCATGAAGGTTATTGGACGGCTGACGGAGAAGTCTTTGATGTGGGAATTTCTACACGAAAAGCAATAAATCGTTTACGAGTTGTAAAAAATCCAACCGAAGCTGGTTCTACAGACGAATCTGATAATGGAAATGGGTCGTTAATGCGTATTCTTCCTTTAGCAATTTTCACAAAAGATTTATCGATTGATGAACGTTGTGAAATTGTCAAAGAAGTTTCTTCTATCACGCATGCGCACAATCGTTCTGTTTTGGCGTGTATTTATTATATTGAATTTGCGTTGAATGTCTTGGATTCCGAAAATCTAGAAGAAGCTTATCTGAATACGAATTTTTGGTTAAAATTATTCTTAGAAGAAAATGAAATTTATAAAAACGAATTTCAATATTTCGAACGAATTTTAAGTGGAAAACTAATTGATTTAAAAGAAGATGAAATTAAATCAACTGGTTATGTTATGGATAGTTTAGAAGCTTCTATTTGGTGTTTATTGCATACAGATTCGTATAAAGATTGTGTTTTGAAAGCTGTGAATTTAGGGCATGACACCGATACAATTGCTTGTATTGCTGGTGGAATTGCAGGAATTTATTATGATGCAGAAACAATTCCGACCAATTGGATTGAACAATTGGCGCGAGTGGATGATATTTTGCATTTAGCAGAACAATTGGAAGAAAAATATGAATTTTAGAAAGGTTGAACTATTCTAAATTCACCAAAAACATTTTCGTAAATTTGCAAAATGGAAAGTCAAAAAAATAATCCATTACACGGAAAACGTTTAGACGATATTATCGAAGAATTAGTGATTTATTATGGCGGTTGGGAAGGTTTGGGAAATCAAATTAACATCAGATGTTTTAATGATAATCCAAGTTTGAAATCATCGTTGAAATTTCTTCGAAAAACAGATTGGGCACGTGCAAAAGTAGAAGAATTGTACATCAAAAAAATTGCAAAATAATGAGTGCAACTATTCTTGAAGAAAAGATTTTTATTGATTCAGAACTCTTAACTAATATCGAAGAGGAAAGTCAGGTTATTATACATTGTTGTATGACTGCAGACGAATATGCAAATGCTGCACGTATTTGGCCTTCTACTTTTATTATTGATAATCAATCAGGAAAACGTTGTCAATTGGTTTTTGCAGACGGAATTACGATGTATCCAAATTGGACGTATATCGAAGAAGGTTCATCTCTTCATTTCACATTAATTTTCAATGGTTTGCCAAAAAGTTGTCAATCATTTGATTTGGTCGAAATTATTCCGCAAGCTGGAGGCTTTGAATACCGAAAAATAAATCGAAATAAAAGCGATGTTTATCACGTCGAATTTTCAGAATAAATTAAAAAAAATGCGTTTCAAATGAAACGCATTTTTTAATAATATAAACTGTATTTTTTTATTGAATTACTCCAATATCATTTCGATAATATTCGTAATCAAAATGTACTTTTTTGATGTTTTCATAAGCAGTTTCACGTGCTTCTTCTAATGTATTTCCTAATCCAACTATGTTGATTACACGTCCACCAGAAGTCAAAATTTGTTCTCCTGATAATTTTGCACCAGCAATAAAATTAGGACAAGTTACATTTTCTAAACCACGAATCTCAAAACCTTTGTCGTAATTTCCTGGATATCCTCCCGAAACCATAACCACACAACACGCATGTTGATTTTTGAAAGTCAAGTCAAAATCTTCTCCTTTGATTGCTTTATTTACAACCTCAGCCAAATCATTTTCTAACAAAGGTAAAGTTGTTTGCGTTTCTGGATCGCCCATTCTTAGGTTATATTCCAACAAATAAACTCCTTTTGTCGTAATCATCAATCCAAAGAAAATAACGCCAGCAAACTCCAATCCTTCCTTGATTAAACCACATTTTGTTGGCTCCATAATTTCTTCTTCGAACATTTTGAAATGCTCGTCTGTAAACAATGGATTTGGAGCGATAACGCCCATTCCACCAGTATTCAAACCAGTTTCACCTTCACCAATCTTCTTGTGATCTTTTGCCGAAACAAATGGAACGATTTTTTTCCCGTTAAAGAAAGACAAAATAGAAGCTTCAAAACCTTCTAAATATTCTTCGATAACCACTTCGTTTCCTGCATCACCAAAGGTTTTATCTTCCATAATTTCTAAAACAGCTTGTTTAGCTTCTTCAAAATCTTGGCAGATAATCACTCCTTTTCCAGCCGCTAAACCAGAGGCTTTCACTACAATTGGATACTCTTGTGTTTTCAAATAATCAATCGCCAACATTGGACCTTGAAAATTCTTATATTTTGCTGTTTTCACACCATATTTATCCATAAAATCCTTCGCAAAAGCTTTAGAAGCTTCCAATTGCGCAGCAGCTTTATGAGGTCCGAAAACATTTAAATTCTCTTTCTGAAAAATATCAACGATACCTTCTGCTAATTCAGCTTCTGGACCAACAAAAGTTAAATCGATTTGATTTTCTTTCGCGTAATTTTTCATTTCTTCAATCGAAGAAACCGAAACATTAGTTCCAATTTGTGCTGTTCCTGCATTTCCTGGAATAAAGAATAATTCTGCTTCTTGACCTTTTTGTTTGAAGTCCTCAGCAAATTTCCATCCAATTGCGTGTTCACGACCACCTGAACCGATTACTAAGATGCGAGTTGCAGTTTGCGATTCGCGGTTTGCGTTATTATTTTGTTCCATTGTTTTAATTTTTAAATGAAAAATGAATAGTGAAAATTGAAAAATAAATTTAATCTAAATTCGCTTTAGCCGTTTTAATAGAGCTGACTAATATTGCGATTAATTCTAAATTAAGTTTTTTCAGATTTGTATATATATTATTTTCAATCAAATTTGAATCATTTAATAAATCTAACCAATATAACGATTCGTTTGCCTCTTTTAGCGAAATACTCATTTTATTGATAAAATCTTTCTTTGATTGAGCAAATTCAGCTTCTCGAATAAGAGCACCAATTGCTGTTCCGGATCTCATTAATTGTCTTCCTAAAATATATTCACTTTTATTTTGAATAATATTTCTTGAAAGTTTAATAATTTCTAAAGCAAAATTATAACTCTTATCTTTCAAAACATTTTCATTATTCACTTTTAGTTTTTAATTATAATTGAAAATTCTATTCTCGATACATTTTCTACAAAAACACTCGAATTGACGAATTTTCAAATTAGCAGATTAACTAATTATCAATTAGTGCATAAAATGTCTCATTCCTGTGAAAACCATCGGAATTTCACGTTCGTTACAAGCATCAATAGATTCTTGATCTTTAATTGATCCTCCTGGTTGAATAATTGCTTTAATTCCATTTTCTGCTGCAAAATCTGCTACATCACGGAAAGGGAAAAATGCATCTGAAGCTAATACTAAATCTTCTTCCACTTTTTCTTTTGCACGTGCAATCGCTTGTTGAGCCGCCCAAATACGGTTCGTTTGGCCACCTCCGATTCCGTAAGCTTGACCATTCGTCGCTACAACAATCGCGTTAGATTTTACCCATTTTACAATTTTTTGAGCAAAAACTAAATCTGTCATTTGACGATCTGTCGGTTGAGCTTCTGTTACAACTTTAAGATCTGTTGAAAACTGATTATCTGTAGACTGAACAATTAATCCTCCATCAACTTTTACGTAAGTTACTTTATCCGAAACAGGATTTTTGACTTTGATGATTCGTAAATTCTTCTTTTGTTTGAAAATCTCTAATGCTTCTTCTGTAAATGAAGGCGCAATCACAATTTCTAAGAAAATTTTATTTAATTCAACCGCAGTTTTTCCATCAACCTCTCTATTGAAAGCTATAATTCCACCAAAAATTGACATTGGATCACATTCATAAGCTTTTTCATAAGCTTCTAAAACATTATCTCCAATCGCCACTCCACAAGGTGTTGAATGTTTCACTGCACAACAAGTTATTTCTTCAAATTCTGAAACCACTTTATAAGCCAAATCCATATCACGAATATTATTGAAAGAAAGTTCTTTTCCTTGTAAATATTCGAAATCTTTCATTGCACCATTTTTTGTTTTATCAACATAATAAGCCGCTTTTTGATGTGGATTTTCTCCGTAACGTAAATCCATCACTTTTTCGTAAGAAGACTCTAAAAATTGAGGGAAATCTTCTCCTAAAATGTAAGTAGAAATCGCCGCATCGTAAGCAGAAGTTAAGTTGAATACTTTACCAGCACATAATTTACGCGTTTCGATAGAAGTTGAACCATTCTCGCGAATTTCATTCATCACAACTTCATAATCATTCACATCCGTTACAACCGTTACATCATAAAAATTCTTTGCAGAAGAACGTAACATTGATGGTCCACCAATATCAATAAATTCAATCATCTCTGCTTCAGAAAGACCTGTATTCATCTTTTCGAAGAATGGATAAAGATTTACAATAACGATATCGATTGGGTTAATTCCATGTTCTGCAATTGTTGCCATATGGTTTTCGTCCGAACGACGCGCCATAATACCACCATGAATTGCAGGATGTAAAGATTTTACGCGACCATCTAAAATCTCAGGAAAACCAGTTACATCTTTTACTTCTGTAACTTCAATTCCATTGTCTTGTAAATGTTTGTAAGTTCCTCCAGTTGATAAGATTTTGTAGTCTTGCTCAACCAAGAATTTTGCAAATTCTAACAAGTTTGACTTGTCCGAAACACTGATTAGCGCTTGTTTTTGCATTGTGTTTAGTTTTTAAAGTTTATTGTTTGTTTACTATTTTATTGGAAATGAAAAACCTCAATGTACACGACATTGAGGCATTCTATATTTTATGCTTCGCTGATTTGCTTGATTGCCTTGATGTAGATTTCACTTTCTACCTCAGCAACTTTACGCTGTAAATCTGCTACTTCGTCACCTTCTTCGATCTCAAAAGTTCCTTGACAAATGATTTGTCCTTCGTCTACACCAGCAGTCACAAAATGTACAGTTGCTCCTGATGTTTTTTCGCCAGCTTCTAAAACCGCTTTGTGAACCTTTGCTCCATACATTCCTTTTCCACCAAATTTTGGTAATAATGCAGGATGAATATTAATCATTTTCGCGCCCCATTTCGTGGTAAATTCTGGAGATAATATGGTTAAAAAACCTGCCAAAACAATTAAGTCGATTTCTTCTCCTTCTAAATTATGTTCGGCATCTTCCGAAAAAGTTTTTCGATCTAAGACATACGTTCGGATATCTTTATCCAACGATCGTTCTATTGCATAACAGTCGCGGTCTGCCATTACCATCGAAATTTCGACATTTGGTAACGTTCCGTCTTCAACTGCATCAATAATATTTTGAAGATTTGTTCCGCCACCGGAAACAAATACAGCTATTTTCATGTTTGTTTGTAAGTAATCTTGTTTGTTTTACAAAGATAAGATTTTAGTTGAAGCAAGCCGAAAAATATAACTTGGATTTAATCTATTTATTAATGATTTATTCACAATTAAAAATAAAAAAGGCTATCTCTTATCGAAATAGCCTTTTGAAAATATTTTTTAGTGACCTTGAGTTCCATCAATTCCATGTGCGTGTCCGTGAGATAATTCTTCCTCAGTTGCTGGACGAACATTTAAAACTTCAACTTCAAATTCTAATGTTTTTCCTGCCATTGGAGGATTCAAATCTGCAATTACAGCATCTTCTGTTACCTCTACAACTGAAGCACGGAATTGATTTCCTGCATCATCAGTTAAAGGTAAAATTGCTCCAACTGGTGGTAATCCAGATTCTTTGAACATATCTAAAGGTAATTGAGCAACAGCTTCTTCTACTCTTTCACCGTATCCTTCTGCTGGAGTAATTACGAATGATTTTTTATCACCAACTGCTAATTCTTTTAATTCTTCTTCAAATTTTGGAATCATCATTCCAGCTCCGAATAAAAAAGTTAATGGTTCTTCTGCATTTGATTGTTCTACAAATACTTTTTCACCATTCGCTTCGATGGTATGTAATGAGTAGTTTACTGAAACTACATTGTTGTTTTCTATTGACATAAATTGTAAGTTATGGATGCTTAAAAAAGCGTTCATTTTTAATACTTATCTTTTAACAACAATTATTCCTTTCGAATAATTTGACCAATTTTGTCAGTTATTTAGATTTTTGAACTGACAATTTTTATTTAATCAATAAAAAGTAATGCTTTTTTGATGTCTTCATAACCAATTTCACCATTAAAATAATCGTAAATTGGTTTTAAAACTTTATTCTCTTCAAATTCGATTTCACTATAAGCCAATCGAACTTTATCAATAATTTTATCAGAAGGTTTAAATTTTGAGTAATCCAAATCAGGTTCACTTTCTTTGATTTTACCAATATGATCGACAATTGCTGAAGTAGTTAACCCTCTTTTCTCTGAAATTTGTTCCAACGTCAACCCTTCTTTCACATATTCTAGTGTGATTTCGTAAGTAGATTTCTTTTGTCCTTTTTCTTTGGTTTTATTCTTTTCGATGTTCTTCGCGATTTGCTTTTTATCCAACGTTCCTCCAGAATATCGAATAAAAGCAGCCCAAGAATTTTGCAATTCTTTTTCGTCTAAAAACTCATCCATTTCATTCGATAAAACCTGAAAACGTCTATCAGCCTTCATCGCAAGCGAATCAATTTCTAAAGCCGTTTGATTAAGACCATGTAACATCAACGAATTGAGATCTCGTAAACGTGAAAGTGCAACATACCCTTGACCTTTTTCAAACGCTTTCGACAAATCTATAAACGCAGAATCTAACGTCATTCCTTGTGATTTATGAATCGTAATCGCCCAAGCTAAACGCAACGGAACTTGTGTGAATGAAGCCAACGCTTTTCCGCTTTCGTCCTCTATCGCCCAAGTTTCTGGTTTTACAACATAAAATTCTCCATCTAACGTTTTGATAATTGGCTCATCTTTTTCGGTATAACCTGATACATTTCCAAGCGTTCCGTTTACAAAACCAACTTCGAAATTGTTACGAACAAACATCACTTTTGCTCCAATCTTCAATTCTAAAATTTCTTCTGCTAAAACAGATTTTTTAAGAACCTCAACCAAAGCTGGATTTCCCGCAACTTTTGCTTCAAATATTTTGGAAGAAGAATCAATATTAATCAATTGACCTTTGTTGATTCGATCTACATCCATATTATGTGTATACAAACGCGTTTGTGAATCTATTTCATCTGGAAAATATTCGATTCGAGATTCTAATAAATCAACCGTTTTTTGCGAAATATTTCCAGAGCGAATTTCATTTAAGATATCATTTAACGCATTATTTGTCTGACGATATTGTTCTGTCAAATAGCAAATATGTACTTTCGATTGCACCCAAGCATCTGACATAAAACAGAATTTATCTTTCGATTCTTCCCACTCTTCACCAATCGGTGGCAACTGGAAAAAATCTCCCGAAAAAATAACTTGGACACCTCCAAAAGGTTCATCATTTTGTTTGAAAAATTTCAATACATAATCAACCGCATCCAACTGATTTCGGTGCAACATCGAGATTTCATCAATAATCAAGACTTTTACTTTGTCCATTTTATCACGAAAATATTTCTTGTCGCGAAGCGAAGCTAAATATCGATCCGAAACATAATCTTTTATTCCAATTCCAGCCCATGAATGTATCGTTTGACCATTCATGTGCGTTGCTGCAATTCCCGTAGAAGCTGTTATAGCAACAGGAACGCCATGTTGTTTAAGATACTGAATGTATTGATTTAACACATAAGTTTTTCCGGCACCCGCAGAACCTGTTAAAAATACATTTCGACCAGATTTTAGAATTGCCAAAGCCTTAGATTGTTGCATAACTTATGAGTGAATTTGGAGTTTTTTGAATGAACTGCAAAGATACAAAGATTGAATGAAGTAAGGAAATGATAAATATTTAAGTCTTAAAAAAAATGATGTAAATATTAATTAAATTTTTATACTTTAGATTTATAACTAAGTCAAACTAAATCAATTCAAATGATGGATTTCTTCAAAAAAATAAAAGGTGAATTTATCGATATTATCGAATTTTTAGATAATAATCAAAATACGATTGTTCATCGATTTGAACGTTATCAAAACGAAATAAAAAATAATGCAAAATTGGTTGTTCGTGAAGGGCAATTGGCTATTTTTATTAATGAAGGACAATTGGCAGATATTTTTTCGCCAGGAACTTATACGCTAAACACTCAAAATCTTCCTATTTTATCGACTTTACAAGGTTGGAAATATGGTTTTGATAGTCCATTTAAAGCAGAAGTTTATTTTGTTAGTACAAAAACTTTTCTGGATCAACGTTGGGGAACTAAAAATCCTATTATTCTAAACGACGAACGTTTCGGTATGATAGAAGTTCGAGCTTTTGGAACATATACATTTAAAGTTTCGGATGCAGGAAAATTTATCAAAGAAATTGTTGGAACAATTGGTTCTTTTACAACAGAGCAAATCAATGAACAATTGCGAAGCGTGATTGTTACTCGATTTACAGATTCAATCGGCGAAGCAAATTTACCAATTGAAAATTATGCTGCAAATTTGAATGAATTATCCGAAGCAATTTTCAATTATATGAAGGATGATTTTGGAGCTTATGGAATTGATGTGACTAAATTTTTGATCGAAAATATTTCGATGCCAGAAGAAATCAAGAAAGAAATCTTCGAATTGAGTCGTTTGGATAAAATAGATTTGAACAAATTTGCTCAACTAAAAGCTGCAAAAGCAATGGAAGCAGCAGCAAATAATCCATCTGGATTAGCTGGTGCTGGCGTTGGAATGGGTGCTGGTTTTGCGATGGCAAATCAATTTACGCAAGGTTTCGCTCAAAATAATAATCAATCAAATCAAAATCAAACGCCTCCTCCTATTTCGTCAACTTCAGTTTCGTTTTTTGTTGCAAATAATGGTCAACAAACTGGTCCATTCGATTTGACAACTTTGAAACAAATGATTGCAAATGGACAACTTACAAAAGACACATTGGTTTGGAAAACTGGTATGGCAAATTGGGAAAGTGCCGCAAATCAGAGCGAATTAACTTCATTATTTGGTCAAACTCCTCCTCCATTACCTCAAGCATAATTCTCAACTAAAAAAAGAAAACTTGGCTACCGAAGAAATTTATAAAGCAAATAATACAGCTTCCACTTCTTGCAAATCCTGCGGCGCACCAATGGTTTACAAGGCTGGAACAAATTTGCTGGTTTGTACCTATTGCAATAGCACGCAAGAGATTAAACAAGAGAATTTTATATTAAATGAAATTGATTTTGAAAGTTTTATCAAAACCTACGAAAAAGAAGAATTTAATAAAACAAAAGTTATAACCTGCAACAATTGTAAAGCGACACCAACCGTAGACGAAAATCTGCGTTCGATGATGTGTCCGTATTGTGGTTCGCCTTTAGTTGAAGAAAATATACACGAAGAACGATATATAAAACCAAGTTATGTTTTGCCTTTTCAGGTTGATAAAATCAAAATAAATGATATTCTGAAAAATTGGGTAAATGGTTTTTGGTTTGCTCCAGACAATCTAAAAAAAGCAATTTTATCAGCAGATAATATCAATGGAATTTATGTTCCGTTTTGGACATTTGACACAGAAACTTTTACAGATTACAAAGGCGAACGCGGTGATGCATATTACGAAACAGTTGGTCCTGGAAAAAATAGAAGGCAAATAAGACGTGTCGATTGGTCTTATAAAGCGGGCAGTGTAAACAATTTTTATGATGACGTTTTGGTTTGCGGAACCAAAAGTCTTAATCCTACCATTTTAAGCAATGTACAAAGAGGTTGGAATCCGAAAGCTGTTGTAAAAATTGACCAGAATTATCTCGAAGGTTATATTACCGAAAAATATCAAGTTGATTTGAAAGATAGTTACGCGAGGGCAAAAAATATCTTTATTCAATACGAACGAGAAAGTGTGAAACGTGATATCGGCGGAGATGAACAACGCATAAATGACATGTTCACAAAATTTGATAAAATAAAATTCAAACACATATTATTGCCAATTTATGTTAGTTCTTTTTTGTACAATAACAAAAACTACATCTTCTATATCAACGGAATGACGGGTCAAATAGCTGGAGACAGACCTTACAGCACCATTAAAATTGTATTTACGGTAATTGCCGTAATCATTGTATTACTAATTTTAATAATGATGTTTAGATAACAATTTAGCTAAAATTAGTGAGTTTTTTTGAGTGACGATTTTACAACTTTGTAATACAACAACTCAAAAAAACTACTACCATGAATTTATCATCAAGCGGACCTTTTATCGAAATTATCGAGTGGATAGAACAAGATCCAAATCTGTTGATGCTAAAATTTCCTGATCAAGACAAGGAGATAAAAAATGGCGCGAAATTAATCGTAAGAGAAAGCCAAGCCACATTATTTCTTAATCAAGGGGTTTTTGCAGATGATTTTTCAGCGGGAACATTTTCTTTAGCAACCGAAAATATTCCTATTTTATCAAAATTAAAAGGTTGGAAATATGGTTTTCAATCACCTTTTAAAGCAGACGTCTATTATTTTTCGACGAAAGATTTTGTCAATTTAAAATGGGGAACTCCTGCTCCTGTTTTACTTCGTGATCCACAATTTGGTCCAATTCGTATCAAAGCTTTTGGAAGTTATAATATTAAAATTTCTGATGTCAGAAAATTCTTTTCAAAATATGCAGGAACTTTTCCTATCCTGACTGTTTTCGAATTAGAGCATCAATTACGTGATTTTATCGCACCTATTTTTGCCGAAGTTTTGGCTCAAGCAAATATTTCTGCGCTTGATATTGCGGGAAATTTGACTGCGCTTAATCAAAAAATACAACCGTTAATCGCTCCACATTTCGAGCAATTCGGAATCGATGTTACTCAATTTACCATTAGTTCGGCGACTTTACCAAAAGAAGTAAACGACAATATTGATAAAATAAGTAGTATGAATATGATTGATGATATGAACAAGTTTCAACAATTCAATACTTCTTTAGCGATTGGAAAAGATGGAAATCCGATGCAACAAAGTGTGCAAGATACAGCTGCGCTTGGATTGATGATGCAAGGAATTACGCAACAAAACATTCAACAGAACACACCTCAACAACCTACTCAAAATCAAGAAGAATCTGTTATAGATAAACTAAAAAAATTAAAAGAAATCTATGATTTAGGCTTGATTGAAGATACTGAATATCAGTCAAAAAAAGCTGAATTATTAGATAAATTATAACCACTAAAAACTAAATTTTATGAAAACTATTGGAACTTACATGGCTATTTTTGGATTATTAGCAATCGTTTTGAACTTTTTTAATGCTGTTCCTCGTCTTTTGGCTTGGATCTACAATTGGGGCGAAGGCGTTGCGTGGGGAATTAAAATTGCGTTCGTTATCGTTGGTGCTATTCTCTATTTTATGGGAAGAAAACAAGAAGAAAATATCGCAAATTAAAATGATATGAATGACGAAAAGCCAAAATTATCATTGATTGAAAAATTGAAACTTCAAGCAGAGAATCAAACGAATCTTGGAGGAGATTTCATGAAAAATCAATCAAAGCTAGAAACTGTAGATTGCCCAAATTGCGGTGCTGGTCGTGCAAAACAAGATGGTGTTACCAAATGCGCCTATTGCAATTACGAATTTATTAGTGGAAAATTGGACGATGGAATACATATTAAAACCTCAGATAATTCGAAAGAATAATGGAAAATAATTTTGTAGAATTAGACAACTTAATTGATCGTTTCAAAAGCTTTTTATTGAAATTAGAACAGCGTGCTTTGGAATTAGAAACTGAAACGATAGAAGCTGGACAACAAATAAATGATTTGGATGAATTAAGATTTATTCATTTCAAAGCTGGAATTACAGGGCAATATGAAACATTAAAAGTTAAAGCTAAAGAAGTTTTCAAAGAGCAAATTGAGAAAAAATCTTTTTCATATTATTACTCAGATAAAGATGTAAGAGCAGATGATTATATGTATTCTCATGATGCTAAGATTTATGAAACTTCGCTTTTGTTAGATGATTTTGATGATAAAATTGATTCGATTTTGGGAAATATTTTTAGTCAAGTAAAAGCTGAAAGTTCTGAAGATAAACTCAAAAAATTATTAGTAGAATACGAAACAACGAAGAACAATTTTTGTTGTGCGCAATGTGGAGCGAACCTAAAAATCGAGAAAGTCTATTTTGTTTCTGCTTATGTTACATGCGAATTTTGTCAAACGCAAAACACATTTATTCCGTCAACGAGAATGTCACTTTTACCTGATTTGGCAAGAGAAATTGCGACAGAAAAAACAGGGATTTTAGATTATCCAATTCCTGGAAATTCAGTTTTTGAAAAATTTTTGAACAATGAAAAACATGCAAGACAACAATTCTTTATCAAAAAGAATCTAATTCCAGAATTAACCGATTCTTACAAAGAAGTTTATAAAAGAGAAATTAATGATTTTGTACAAACTTTTCAGCATGAAACGGAAACAGAAGCGGCTTTTTATCAAAGTATTATCGATCAATTTGGAACAAAATTTATCAATCAAAATTCGACTATAAATGATTTAGAAAAAATAGATCAACTTGCTTTTGAAACACTTTTAAACAAAGAATTACTCAGTATGAATTTCATGAAAGAAGCTGTAGAAAAAACTACAATTCTGACTGATTTAGAAAACCATTATCAATCATTAAAACAACAAAATAATTATAATTAAACAACTCAAAACTATGTTCGGAAAATTAAAAAGCATTTTCAATAAAGCAGAAGAAGCAATTGAAAATTTACAAGAAAATAACACAACGCAATCGTCAAATTCAGAGAATGAATCTGCAGAAAGTACTTATCAACCAGAACCTATTTATTTTGAAGATTACATCGATTATAGTAACATCATTCCAGAAATTGATGAACATTATGTAGACAATTACGAGAATTTTTACAATGCTTTAAATTCTAATAATCGTCAAAAAGTTGAAAATTCGATTTCGATTTGGAAAATCGATCTTGAAAAATATAAAGAGCAAGTGCGTAAAATGGGACCTTACGAAGGCGATGATTCTTTGCAACAACATGCTATTGCATATTTTGATGATAAAATAAAAAACATCGAAAATGATTTTGAGAAATATGCAGAAGCCTTTTTAACGGATGCCCCAAATCAACAAGAGTTATATGACAGAGCTGAAAACAATAAAATGGCTTTGTATGATCGTATTAATGATCAGTTAGAAAAGTTTGTGCAAAAATATGATGATAAAAATTCGGATATTGGAATTGAACAAATGTATCAACAACATGACGCAAAAGTGCTTGAAGATTCAAAAGATAATCCTTTGTTAGAGCCGATTCATGGAATTTCTTTGTACGATTATGCTGCAGGAGTTGTGAAAATTGGTTCTAATGTTCCTGAAACTGATGTTTTGAAAGCTTTGGGAGTTGATAAACCGCAATGGGACGAAGCAAGTTTGATTTGGAATCAACGTATGGAACAAGATACAGAAATGACTGTAATGACCTTATATAGCCAATATTTCACAAAAATTGATGAACATCCAACATTAGGAAATAACGGAAATCTTTCTGCTGATACAGCTTCAAATCCAAACTTAGAACGTTTGAAAACGGACGAACATTTCTTTTATGATTTAGCTGCCGAAAGAGATGCTGCAATAGAAGTTTGAAAAGATGGTGCGCAATATATTCTAGATAAATACGGAATCGGAATTGTAGATTTTCAAGCTCAAGCTGTTATTTGGACTCGTTCTGGTAATTATTCTTCGATGATTACTTATCAAATGGAAAAGAAAGAAGAATATTTAAAACAATTTCAAAACGAAATGGGCGGAACAATCGCTGATGATATCGAGTTTTAATATTCTACCTAAAACAAAAAAACCGGATAAGAGATCTTATCCGGCTTTTTTAAACTATTTAATCTACTATTTCAATATAATTTTGTCAGCACCTTCTTGAATTTCTCCAATCAACGCACTTCCATCAATAATATTCAATACTTTTTCAGCGTCAGTTTGGTCAACGATGACAACCATTCCGACACCCATATTAAATGTTCCAAACATCTCGTTTTCTGCAATTCCTCCGCGTTTTGCTAATTCTTGCATCACTGTTGGTACATTTATTTTTGTTTTTTCTATTACAGCCGTCAAACCGTCATTTATAATACGAGGAACATTCTCGATTAATCCACCTCCTGTAATATGAGCAATTCCAGACATTTCGATTCCAGCATCTTTGATTTTGAAAATATCATTTTGATATAATTTTGTTGGAACTAATAATGTTTCGAACAAAGGTTTACCTTCAAATTCTTCGTTAAAATCTGGGAAAACTTTACGAACCAAAGAGAATCCATTCGAATGGAAACCACTTGATGGTAACGCAATAATTACTTGTCCAGCTTTTATTTTAGAACCATCGATAATTTCGTCGCGCTCTACCACTCCAACACAAAATCCTGCAACATCATAATCACCAACTTGGTACATTCCTGGCATTTCTGCTGTTTCTCCACCAATTAATGCTGTTCCAGTTTCTTTACACGCTTGTGCAATTCCACCTACAATTTCTGCTGCGATATCAGAATCTAATTTTCCACAAGCTAAATAATCTAAGAAAAATAATGGTTTTGCACCATGACACAAAATATCATTTGCACACATTGCGAAACAATCAATCCCAACTGTATCGTAAACTTTAGAATCTAAAGCCACACGTAGTTTAGTTCCTACACCATCGGTTCCTGATACCAAAACAGGATTTTTGTAACCTCCTAATTGGTAAAATGCACCAAAACTTCCAATTCCATTCAACACATTTGAATTGTGTGTTGCTGCAACTGCATCTTTAATTTTCGATACCGTTTGATAACCTTCTTCCTTATCTACTCCGGCTTGTTTATATGTATTGCTCATTTTAATTATGATTTAGTTTTTTCGAAATACGAGATTCGAAATTCGTATAACTTATTAATCTATATGCAAAGGTTTTACCGCTTTACATTCTTCATTAGAATAATTTACGGGATATTTTTCTGTAAAACATCCAAAACAATGTTCTTTACTTCCTAATAAATCAATCAGATTATCAACTGTTAAGAAATCTAACGAATCGACATTCAAATAATCTTCAACCTCTTTAATTGACTTGTTTCCTGAAATTAAATCTGCTTTAGAAGGCATATCAATTCCTAAATAACAAGGCGCAATAATCGGAGGCGAAGCAGAACGGAAATGAATTTCTTTTGCTCCTGCTTCTTTTAAGATTTTGATTAATAATTTCGAAGTTGTTCCACGTACAATCGAATCATCTAAAACAACCAAACGTTTTCCTTTGATTTTATTTTTGATGGGATTCAATTTTAAATTTACCACACGCTCACGCATTTCTTGCGAAGGCACGATAAACGAACGAGACATATAACGATTTTTAATCAAAATTGGTTCGTAAGGAATACCCGAAGCTTCTGAATAACCAATTGCAGACGGAATTCCAGAATCTGGAACACCAATTACAATATCGGCATCAACAGGAGATTGTTCGTATAATTTTCGACCAGATTCTACACGTAAATCGTAGATTTCATTTCCTTCTATATTCGAGTCAGGACGTGCAAAATAAATGTACTCAAAAGCACAAATATTTCGTTGCGTTGGTTGATTTAATGAATAAGATTTCAAACCTTGTTCATTTACAACAATCAATTCTCCTGGCTCTACATCACGAATAAACTCTGCTCCGACAGCGTCTAATGCACATGTTTCTGAACAGAAAACATACGCATCATCTAATTTACCTAAACATAAAGGACGAATACCATTTGGATCGCGAAAAGCTGCCATTTGATTATTCGCTAATAACAAAACCGAATAAGCTCCTTTTACCTTTTCTGTTCCTTTCTGAATAGCTTCTACAATATCTAAATGCGAATATTTTTGAATAGAACGTAATAAAACCTCCGTATCCGAAGTTGCTAAAAATGGTAATCCTTCTGCTTCTAATTCAGCTCTCAATTCTTCAACTTCAATCAAATTTCCGTTGTGAGCAATAGAGAAATGAGGTTTTCCGTAAATATTGTACGTGTAAAGTGGCTGAATGTTACGACGACTTCCACCTCCAGCAGTTGTGTAGCGTGTATGTCCGATCGCAGCATTTCCTTGGTATTCTTCAATTTCGGCTTCCATTGTTTTGAAAACGTCTAATACCAAACCTGTTTTTTTCACCGTTTTGATGTTTCCATCTTTCAAGAAAGAAACACCACACGCTTCCTGTCCACGGTGTTGAAGCGCAAATAAACCAAACTGCGCAATAGAATACGTGTTGATGTTCTTTGGCGAATAAACCCCAAAAACACCACATTCTTCGTTTACACTATCCACAGTATCGGCTGCATATTTTTTCAATAAATTTCTTTCGTAGAAATTCGTTAAATATTCAGCTTTTAATTGGCTTTTATGTAATTTTTTATCAATCATTATAGAATGAAAAAAATGTTTATTTTAAAACTTCTGTCAAACGATTATATACTTCGTGATAAGCTTCAGAAACATCACCTAAATCACGACGGAAACGGTCTTTATCTAATTTTTTACCTGTTTCAACATCCCATAAACGACATGTATCTGGAGAAATTTCGTCAGCTAAAATGATATTACCATCAACATCTTTACCAAACTCAATTTTGAAATCAGCTAAAATTAAACCAGCTTTTAAGAACAATTCTTTCAACGCTTCGTTAATTACTTCTGTTTGTGTGTACATTTCATCTAACTCATCGTACGTTGCAGCACCTAATAAAACTGCATGATGATCGTTGATTAATGGATCTCCTAATTCATCTTTTTTGTAACAGATATCAAAGATTGTAACTGGAGATTTCGCTCCTTCTTCTAATCCTAAACGTTGAGCCATAGACCCAGCAACATAATTGCGCACAACCATTTCAATTGGAATAATTGATACTTTTTTTACCAATTGCTCACGATCATTCAACTGCTCGATGAAGTGAGTTTTCACTCCTTTTTCAATCAAATAGTTGAAAATTAAAGTCGAAATTTTGTTGTTCATTTCTCCTTTATCCTCAACAGTTCCACGCTTTTGTGCATTAAATGCAGTCGCGTCATCTTTGTAATACACAATTACTTTGTCTGCTTCCTCTGTTGAGTAAACTTGTTTTGCTTTCCCTTCGTAAATGAAGTCTTTTTTTGTTAAGCTCATCGTTGTTTGTTTTTTTCGAAGCTCGATTTTCGAAATTCGAAGTTAAAATTCATCTAACTTCTAGTTTCTAGTTTCTAACTTCATTACATCGTTTTTTTTGTTTTGTTTGAAATGAAAAAGTCCACTTCGTGTTTGTTGTTTGTTTTGAAAATTAACTTGTTCAAGGTTAACTTTCGAGATTAATTTCGATTGGTTCAGGATCGAAATTGGTATTAGTTTGTTGTTTGTTTCTTTTTTAGAAATTCGAAATGCGAGATTCGAAATTCGTTATTTTATTTCCAATTGTCATTCTGAATGAAGCTTTAGCGTAATGAAGAATCTTTTTTAGATTCCTCGATAAGCTCGGAATGACAAGTTTTTATTTAATTTTTAGAAGTTAAATTTTCTCAAATCTAACATCTAATATCTCATATCTATAAACTACCCTCTAAAATACTCCACCGCATTTTTGAAGATATTCATATATCCATTTCCTGGAATGTTCTTGAATAATCCTTCTTCGTAACGCTCTGGATGTCCCATTCGTCCATAAACTTTTCCACAAGGCGATACAATTCCTTCTACCGCAAACGTAGATCCATTTGGATTATAAGGCATTTTCCCAGCTAATTTCCCATCCAAATCAACAAACTGAGTGGCAATTTGTCCTTTATCAATTAACTTTTCTAATTCAACCTCATTTGCTACGAAACGACCTTCTCCATGCGAAAACGGAATCCAATATTCTTGTCCTTCCATTCCTTTTAACCAAGGTGAATGCGATTTATTCACTCTCACTTTCGCTAATTGTGTAATGTGACGACCAATTTCGTTGAACGTTAATGTTGGTGTATCTTCTTCTAAATCTTGAATACGTCCATAAGGCAATAATCCAGATTTAATCAAGGCTTGGAAACCATTACAGATTCCTAAAACTAGTCCATCACGCTCCAATAAATTGTGAATTGCATTTTTGATTTTCTCATTACGTAAAACCGTTGCAATAAATTTACCTGATCCATCTGGCTCATCAGCAGCTGAAAAACCGCCTGGTACAAAGAAAATATTGGCTTGATTGATTTCATTTACAAAAGCATCTACCGATTCTTCAACATCTTGTTGTGTTAAATTACGGAAAGGCAAAGTCGAAACGATTGCTCCTTCTCTACGGAACGCTTTTGCTGAATCATATTCTGAATTTGTTCCTGGAAAAATTGGAATGAAAACTTTCGGATTCTCCACTTTTTGATCTGCGAATGCAAAACAAATTTGTTCAGCTTTCAAATCTTTTTCCTCTACAACTGTTTCAGAAGTTGATTTATATGGAAACAATGAATTGAATGTTTTTTTCCATTGTTGTTTCAATTCAATTAAATTGATTTCTTCTCCATTAAAGTTGAATGAAGTTGAATCATTTGTCTGACCTACAACGTGGTAATTTTGAGCAATTTCAGCAGGAATATTTAATTCTTCTGAATGTTCAATCACAATCGAAGCTGGATAATATTTTCCTAAATCTAAATCAGTCTTGATTTCAAATCCGATTTCATTACCAAAAGCCATATTCGCTACAGTTTCTGCAATTCCACCAAATTTAACCGTCATCATTGATTTTACATCATCATTAATTGTTCCGATAAAATCAAAAACAGCTTTTGTATTTGTTTCGTCGATTAAATAGTCTTCAGTCAATGTTGGAATAAAAACTGAAAGTTTAGAATTCTTTTCAACTAAAGTTCCTTGTACAATTTTTTCAGCCTTAGAAGGCGCAACTGCAAAAGAAATTAACGTTGGCGGAACATCAATATCTTGGTAAGAACCCGACATCGAATCTTTTCCTCCAATTGCAGGAATTCCGAATTGTTTTTGAGCTTCAATCGTTCCTAATAAAGCTGCAAATGGTTTTCCCCAACGCGTTGCTTCATCACGTAATTTTTCAAAATATTCTTGAAAAGTTAAACGAATATCAGCGTAATTTCCACCAGCAGCAACAATTTTTGTCATCGAATCAATTACCGCAAAATAAGCTCCGTGATAATTTGACCAACGCGAAATTGTAGGATTGTAACCAAATGATGCGATAGAAACCGCATTTGTAAATCCGTCTGTTGGGAATTTTTGTACTGAAACATCTTCTGGCGTATCCATTGTTTGTCCACCAAAAGCATTCAAAATAGTAGAACGACCAACGTTGTTATCAAACATTTCTACCATACCTTTTTGCGACGCATGATTTAACTCTTGCATCATTTCAATAAACGCTTCTTTATTGAAAGCTTTATTCTCAAAAGGGTTTGTATATTCTTCGTCCGTAACTTCGATTTTAGCTTGTTTACGAACACCGTTTGTATCTAAAAATTTACGGTCTAATTCAACAATCTTTGTTCCTTTCCAAACCAAAGTCATTGTATCATCTCCCGTTACCTCAGCAACACAAGTCGCATCAAGATTTTCTTCTTTTGCTAATGCGATAAATGTTTCCACATCTTTTGCCTCAACCGCAACAGCCATACGTTCCTGAGATTCAGAAATCGCTAATTCTGTTCCGTTTAATCCAGCATATTTCAGTGGGACTAAATCTAAATTAACATTAATTCCGCGTGCAATTTCACCAATTGCAACAGAAACACCTCCCGCACCAAAGTCGTTACATTTTTTGATTAATGCTAAAACGTCTGGATTACGGAATAAACGTTGAATTTTACGTTCAACAATTGCATTTCCTTTTTGAACTTCTGCTGATAAATCGTCTAATTTTAAACCATCGTGTGTTTTAGATGACCCTGATGCTCCACCTACTCCATCACGACCTGTTGCTCCACCTAATAAAATAATTCGGTCACCTGCAACTGGTTCTTCACGACGGACATATTCTTTTTTTACAGCTCCAGCCACAAAACCAACTTCCATGCGTTTTGCTTTGTACCCTTCGTCGTAAATTTCTTTCACAAAAGTTGTCGCTAAACCAATTTGATTTCCATATGAACTATATCCGTTTGCTGCTTCTTTCGAGATTTTACGTTGTGGTAATTTACCTGGTAACGTATCTTCAATCTTTTCTAAAGGATTTGCAGCTCCTGTAATACGCATCGCTTGGAAAACGTAAGAACGTCCACTCAAAGGGTCGCGAATTGCTCCACCAACACATGTCGAAGCTCCACCAAATGGCTCAACTTCTGTTGGGTGATTATGTGTTTCGTTTTTGAATTGTAATAACCATTCTTCCTCAACTCCATCTACATCGATTGGAACGACAATAGAACATGCATTGATTTCTTCTGAAACATCAATATTTTTCACAATTCCTGTACGAGAAAGATATTTTCCCATCACAGTTGCTAAATCCATCAAACGAATTGGTTTTGTAATTCCTAATTCTTGACGAACTTGTTGGTAATAATTGAATGTTTTTTGAAGTGTTTCGTTAAATTTAGAATTAAATTGAACATCTGTAATCTCCGTCTCAAAAGTTGTATGACGACAGTGATCAGACCAATATGTATCTAAAACTTTTAACTCAGTTTCGGTTGGATTACGATTAATCGATTTGAAATAGTCTTGAATAAAAACTAAATCATCCATCTCTAACGATAACCCAAATTGGTTGTAAATGTCTTGTAGTTTATTTTCGTCAGCAGAAATAAAACCTTCAATAATTGGAACTTCTGTCGCTTCTGGATTAGCTGGAATTTCCATTTTAGAAAGATCTTTCTCGCGCGACTCAATTGGATTGATTAAGTAATCTTTTATTTTCTTTAAATCTTCTGCAGACAAATCATCATTGAAAACATATAATAAACCAGATTTTACGGTTACATTTTCAACATTCATCAACACTAAACATTGTTCCGAAGAATCATCGCGTTGATTATATTGACCAGGTAAAAATTCGGTTGCAAAATAGTTTTTAGAATAAGGAATACTTTCGTTAACTGCGTCTTCTACGTATTTGAAAACAACGTCTGTCACAGGATCGACAAACACCTTATTTTGAACCTCTTGTAATTGGCTTTCTTCTATATTAAATAGATCATAAATAACAAAAACCTTGCACACAATTGTAGGTACAAGGTTTTTGAGTTCTATTGTAGTCTTCTGACTGATAACGTCAAAATTCGATTTCTTCTGAATGAAAAGTCTGTGGTTCATTGTATTGTTTGCTGTACTATTTGGTTTAATGTGTTTAAACCATTTGTATCATCTACATCAACAAACAAACTATTTTCTAACAAGAGTGGTTCAAGACTCATTTTGTAGAAAAAAAATTCATTTGTAGTGGCAATTTTTTATGGTCTGCCGTAGAGACGCTCAACCTTATTATGAGCTATACAAATGTTGTAAACTTTAAAAACTAAATCACCTTTAAAAGTGAACTGCAAAATTAAACATTTTAATTAGTAAAATCAAATCTAAATCAACAATATTTTATTTAATTTTTTGGTTAAATATTTTTCTTAAAATTTAAGCATGATTATCAATCAAATGTCCCTTTTTACAACAAAAAAAATCCTTATCAAAATTGATAAGGATTTTTCGTTTTCCGTAATTATCTTGTAATTGTCAAATCGTATTCGTTGTCTGATTCATCATATTTATATGATAATTTCATATTGAAATCTTGCATAAACTTTTTGCAAAACGTTTCTATATTTAATGAATCTGGAAAAGTAGCTTTGTTAACTGTCATAAACAAAGTTGTCCAACTTGTATTGTCTTTAAAAATTGTAGAGAATCTTTTCTCCCAATATGTTAAAAACTTTTCTTCTTTTTCATTGATTAATATCTCTTCCATTATACCTACTTTATAAACCAATTACAAATTTACAACTATTTCTAATCAAAACCATTTTTTCACGAATTATTAACGTTTTCAGCTTCTATCTTTCATTCAAGAATCGCAAACTTAAGATTCGCTTAAGATTCACTTTTCCATGTTAATAATCTATTAAATATCAAGACATTTGAACAATAATTCAAAAACAAAATGTTTACAAATAATTTAAAAGGACGTTACAGTATTTTACTATTTTTCAGTTCGTTATTTATTCTAATTTCATTTATTCTACGCCTAATTTTTGCGATTTGGGTAAAAAGCGATTTCGATTGGAATATCGGCTCGTTATTACACACTATTTTTTATGGATTAGTGTACGACATTAGTGTTGTAAGCTGTTTCACGTTATTCTTATCATTTTATTTTATAATTTTACCAAACAAATTCGTCAATTCTTTATTTGATCGAATTTTCGTGTATTTCGTTTATACATTGTATTTGGTAATCATTTATTTTACATTTTTTGCCGAAGTTACATTTTGGGACGAATTCAAAAGTCGATTCAATTTTATTGCAGTCGATTATTTAATTTATACATACGAAGTTGTCAAAAACATTCAAGAATCATATCCATTACCTGTTTTAATTGGCGGAATTGTGTTGATTACAGGCTTGACAATTTTCGCAACAAAAAAAGGTTATTTCTTCTACAATACATTTCATAACAAACCAAAAACAAGTCAAAAAGTTGGCGTTTTTGTGTTCAATTTATTACTTGCGGTTGGTTCATTATTCCTTTTAAACAACGATAGTAGTTCAACTTCTGAAAACCGATACAACAATGAAATTTCTAAAGCTGGAATCTTTTCATTCTTTTCAGCTTTCCGAAATAATCACTTAAAATACGACGAACATTATAAATCTATTCCGATTGAAGATGCTTTTGCAGTAATGAAATCTGAATTGCAAGATTCGAAAACTGTTTTCGATCAACAATTCAAAAATCCAATACGAAGAACAATTTTAGCAAGTAATCCGTCACAAGCAGAGCAAAAACCAAACGTGATTTTTGTATTGATGGAAAGTATGAGCGCTTCATTTTTGCAAGAGCAATTCAACGGAAAATCAATCACTCCAAACCTTAATGATATTGCAAATAACAGCATCTATTTTTCGAATATGTATGCCAACGGAACGCGTACAGTACGCGGAATGGAAGCTGTTACATTATCAATTCCTCCTACTCCTGGAAACAGTATTGTGAAACGTGTTGATAATCAAAACTTATATACTATTTCGAACGTTTTCAAAGCAAAAGGTTATCACAATATGTTCTTTTATGGTGGCGATGGATATTTTGATAATATGAATGCGTTTTATGGTGGAAATGGTTTTGATATTTACGATCGTGGTCGTGGTAGTGTTTTGAGTGATAAAATCAACACCAATCGTTTCAATATTAATGATGATGAAGTTACTTTTGAAAATGCTTGGGGAATTGCAGACGATGATATTTACAGAAAAGTAATCAAAGTTGCCGATGAAAAATACAAAACAAAACAACCATTTTTTGCTTTCGTAATGTCTACTTCTAACCACAAACCTTATTCATACGAAGATGGAAAAATTGATATTCCGTCTGGAACTGGTCGTCCTGGTGCGGTGAAATATGCCGATTATGCGATTGGAGATTTAATTACAAAAGCGAAAACAAAACCTTGGTTCAGTAATACCGTTTTTGTATTTATTGCCGATCACTGTGCAAGTAGCGCGGGTAAAGATGCAATTGATGTAAAAAATCATCACATTCCTGCATTTATCTATAATTTGAAATCGCATGCAAACGAAAATGTCACAAAAGAAGTTTCTCAAATTGATATTTTCCCAACGTTATTTTCGTTGTTTAATTGGAAGTATACATCTCAATTCTATGGAAAAGACATTTTCGATCCGCAATACAAATCGCGTTCTTTTGTTGGTACGTATATTAAATTAGGAATGAAAAAAGGAGAAGATGTTTCAATTTTATCCGATCAAAAGAAAATTAATCAATACAAATGGATTGATAAAAATTTAATTGATACAAAGGTTGATCCTATTTTCGAGCGTTCTATCATATCTAATTATCAAACAGCCGATTATTTATTTAGCAATCATTTATTAAATGAAAAATAAAATCATTTTTATCATCAATCCAATTGCTGGAAAGGGAAAAGGACGAATGATTGAAACTGAAATTCAAAGTTATTTTAGTCAGAAAAATATTGATTTCGAAACATTTTTGACTGAAAGTATTGGTCATGCAACCGAAATTACGAATCAAGTTCTCACAAAAAATCCTGATATAATAGTAGCTTGTGGCGGCGACGGAACAATAAACGAAGTCGCTCAAGCTTTGGTTGGTAGCAATGTTGCTTTGGGAATTATTCCGATTGGCTCTGGAAATGGATTAGCTGCTAATTTGCATATTCCTAAATCTACTGAAAAAGCTTTTGAAATGATTCTGAATGCAAAAATCAATAAAATTGATGCAGGAAAAATCAACGAAAAATACTTTTTCAGCAATATGGGATTGGGAATTGATGCAGATGTGATTAACAATTACGCACAAACCAAAACAAGAAACTTTTTGGGATATGTAACCGCCAGTACAAAAGCAATTTTCAACTTTCAACCGAAAAAATTTAGCATCGAATTAGACAACGAACATACATTAGATGATGATTTCTATTTTGTGTTCTGCTCCAACTCTAACGAAGCGGGTTACGGCATCTCATTTTCGCCCAATGCAAAATTAAATGATGGAAAATTAGACTTTCTTGCGGTAAAAAAGCTTAATTTTATCCAACAAATTCAGTTTTCGGCGAATGTTTTAGGAAAACGAATTGAAAAAATGAAGCAAGCAAAAGTATTGCAAGTTAATTCAGTAAAATTCAATTCCAAACAAACAAAAACCATTGCACAAGTTGATGGTGAAGCTGTTATTTTTAACCAAAATTCTATTGAAGTTTCGATTATCCCGAATGCTTTAAATGTTATTGTTCCAAATTAGAAAATGAACAAACCAAAAGTTTTAATTGTTGAAGATGAATTGGGAATTGCCAATTTTATGCTTCAAGGTTTAGAAGAAGAAAATTTATCGCCAACGCACTGTTTAAGCGGCGAAGATGCCTTAGTGAAAATAAATAACGAGAAATTTGATGTTATTTTATTGGATTGGATGATGTTAAATATTTCTGGATTAGAAGTTTGTCAAACAACGCGATCTACTGAAAATCCAAATAAAAAAACGCCCATTATTTTCATTACAGCGAAAGATACAGTTCAAGATACAATTGAAGGTTTGAATACTGGTGCAAATGATTACATCAAAAAACCATTTGATTTCAATGAATTAGTAGCACGAATCAACGTTTATCTTCGTCAAAATGAATCGAATAATCTTTTGAATTTCGGAAATATTTCATTAAATACAGAAACGCATCAAACTTTTTTAGACAATAATTTAGTTGAATTAACACTAAAAGAATTTCAACTTTTAGCTTATCTTTTCAAGAATAAAAACCGAATTTGTACACGCAAAGAAATCATTGAAAACGTTTGGGACATTCATTTTGAATATGATACAAGTGTGATTGATGTTTTTATTAATGCGATTCGTAAAAAATTGAATCTAAAAAAAGACGATCCGCGTTTGCATACTATTCGTGGCGTTGGTTACATTTCGAAAGATGCTTAAAAAATTTTCAGTAAAAAATAGAATTGCGCTTTTCTACAGTCTTACTTTTTCGGTTATTTTACTGATTATATTTTATTTAATTTATTTTTCTGTAAACCGAGGTATCAACAAAACGATGTACGAAACGTTGGAGGAAGAAATCAATAGTCACGTTGATTATGTTTTACACGAACCAACATTAGAGAACTTTGTTCAACCACGTGAATGGGAAGAAGTTGAACATACAGACATTGCACTGAATCCTGTTTTTATCTCGATTTATAATAAAAATTTCAAATTAATTGAGAGCTCTCCAAATATGGTGCAAAATCAATTGGATTGGAACAATGAAGAACCAGAAAATAAGCCTTTTTACGCTGAATACAATTCAATTCAGTTATTAATTTCTCAAGCAAAATTGATTCATCACGGCGAAGTTGTGGGATATTTGGTCGTCGGCGTTTCAACAAAACACAATCAATTAGCGCTAGATTATTTGAAAACTGCCTTACTTATTATCTTTCCTATTTCGGTTTTATTGACGTTTCTTTTAGCTCGTTTTATTGCTGCTAAATCGATTAAACCTGTTTTCAATGTGATTCATACAGCGCAGTCTATCACAGAAAATAATCTTTCAGAACGTATTCAATTACCTAAAAATAAAGATGAATTATTTCAACTTTCAGCGACAATAAATTCACTGTTAGATCGATTAGAGTTTCAAATTTTAAAAGCTAAACAGTTTTCGGCTGACGCTTCACATGAACTTCGAACACCTTTAGCAATTATAAAAGGAACATTGGAAATTTTGATTCGACGCGAACGTACGCCTGAACAATATAATGAAAAAATAGATTACACATTGAAACAAGTGAATCGTTTGGATCGTTTGGTGGAACAATTTTTATTGCTTTCTCGTGTCGAAAATAATAGTTTGGAGCTAAAAACTTCATTATTTGAACTAAAATCAGAAGTTTTAAAATCAATTGAACGTTTTGATGTTTTGTTACAAGAAAAACAAATTTCTGTCGATACGGAACAACTTCAAGCTTATGAAATTGATAATTTCCAAGAATTTTTTGAGATTATTATAGATAACATTTTATCAAATGCCATAAAATATTCGAACTTAAAAGGTCAAATCACAATTCTTTCTAACATCGAAAATGATTGCTATGAATTGATTTTTGAAGACAATGGAATTGGAATGAATCAAGAAGATTTAAAATTTGTTCAAGAACGATTTTTCCGAATTAAAAATGATTCAACACTCCATATTTCTGGTTCTGGATTAGGACTAAATATTGCAACACAATTAGCTAAAATGTCTGATATTAAAATGCGAATTGAGAGTAAGCAAAATATTGGAACTAAAATTATTTTAACGTTGAATATTGAAAATTTTTAAGTAACTTCAATTCATCTAAAAATATCAAAATGAACCAACACGAATATACCAACGGAGAAATTACTATAATCTGGAAGCCTGAATTATGTCAACATGCAGGTATTTGCGTAAAACTACTTCCAAATGTATATAATCCGAAAGAAAAACCTTGGCTAAAACCAGAAAATGCAAGTAGTGATGAACTTATCAAACAAGTTCACCAATGTCCTTCAGGCGCGTTGAGTATAAAGAAGTAAAATTTTATCAGTATTTAATGTTCCTATGTAGCTAATCTTTAGCTTCCCTCTGATTTCTTATTAATTAAATAAACTTCGTATATTCGCAGAATCAAAATTTAAGTAAGATACAATGTAAAAAATAATTTCTTTCAGACAAATCAGAACAACAACCTCAAAACGGTTGCTGTATTGTTTCACTTCTAAAGAAAGGAATTATGCTTACTTTACAAAATATTTCATATCAACATCCAAACAAGGATATACTGTTTAGCGACATTAATTTAACAGTACAAAATCAAGAAAAAATTGCTTTAATTGGTAATAACGGAGTAGGAAAATCTACTTTATTGAAAATTATCGCCAAAAAAAGTCAATCATCAAACGGAATAATAAACATTGAAACCGAACCTTATTATGTTCCACAAATTTTCGGACAATTCGATCAGTTAACAATAGCTCAAGTACTGAAAATTGAAGATAAATTAAGTGCATTGCACGAAATTTTAAACGGAAACACAAGTGAAGATAATTTCAATTCACTCGATGATGATTGGACAATCGAAGACCGTTGCAATGAAGCATTAAGTTATTGGCAACTCAATAATTTAGACTTATCCAAAAAAATGGAAACTCTAAGTGGTGGACAAAAAACAAAGGTTTTTTTAGCTGGAATTTCCATTCATCAGCCCGAATTAATTTTATTGGATGAACCTAGCAATCATCTCGATAATGTAAGCCGTCAACTTTTATACGATCTAGTTCTCGATACAAAAAGCACGTTAATCATCGTAAGCCATGACAGAAAACTTCTAAACCTTCTAAATAGTGTTTATGAGTTAAGTAAACACGGGATTAAAGTTTATGGTGGAAATTACGACTTTTATAAAGCTCAAAAACAGATTGAAAACAATGCCTTGAGTCAAGATATTCAAAGTAAAGAAAAAGCATTGCGAAAAGCCAAAGAGAAAGAACGAGATACTTTAGAACGGCAACAAAAATTGGATAATCGTGGAAAAAGTAAACAAGAAAAATCAGGTGTTGCTCGAATAATGATGAACACTTTGCGAAATAATGCCGAAAATAGTACATCAAAATTAAAAGGTGTTCATACAGAAAAAATTAATGGAATTTCTCAGGATTTACAAACGCTTCGCTCCTCTCTATCTCCTTTAGATAAAATGAAATTTGGTTTTGATCATTCTCACTTGCACAAAGGAAAAGTTTTACTTACTGCAACTAACATTAACTTTGGTTATAACGATAAACTGATTTGGGAAAATAACTTAAATTTTGAGATTATAAGTCGTGAACGCATTGCAATAAAAGGAAAAAACGGTTCAGGAAAAACTACGTTGATAAAGCTTATTTTAGGAAAGATAAAACCGCAAAAAGGAACAATTTATCGAGCAGAAAATAAATCCATTTACATTGACCAAGATTATTCGTTACTTAATAATAAACTAGAAGTTTACGAGCAAGCACAACAATTTAATACCTCAGCATTACAAGAACACGAAATCAAGATTCGTTTAAACCGATTTTTGTTTTCAAAAGATGATTGGGAGAAACCTTGCTTAACATTGAGTGGTGGTGAAAGAATGCGTTTATTACTTTGTTGTTTAACAATAAACAGCAAAGCTCCTGACATTATTATTTTGGACGAACCTACCAATAATTTAGATATTCAGAACATTGAAATTTTGACAAAAGCCATAAACGAATATCAAGGAACGCTAATCGTTGTATCACACGACGAAGCATTTTTGGAGCAAATAAAAATAGAGCGGACGATTGATTTATAAAAAAATAATCAACTTCCTTCCAATAGATTCAAAAGTTACTCAATCCTACATTTGATGCGTTTTTGAAATTTTTGAAAAAGTTGAAAGAAGAAAAAAATAATGAGTTTATAAAAGCTATATGCATAAAAACAATACCTTCGTTGTTCACAAGTAATAAAAATGCATTCAATTTTAATCATAGACGATGAAACAAAAATCAGAACACTCCTAGCTCGAATTCTCGAATTAGAAGGTTTTGAAATACATCAAGCAGAAGATTTAAAATCAGGGCTTAAGAAAATTAAAACACTTACTCCTGAAGTTATTTTATGTGATGTAAAATTACCTGATGGTAATGGTGTTGAGTTTGCAAAAGAAGTCAAAGAAAAATTTCCTTTGATAGAAATTATTCTGCTTACAGCTTATGGAAATATTCCTGATGGCGTTCAAGCTATTAAAAACGGAGCTTTTGATTATATTACAAAAGGGGATGATAACAATCGTATTTTACCCTTGTTGTATAGAGCTTTGGATCGTGTGAAATATAATAAAGAGAATGAAATTTCTCAAGAAACAACATCAACAAAATTAGACAGTAATTTATTATTGGGTAAATCTCCAATTTTTGAACAAGCTTTACAATTAGCTCAAAAAGTTGCACCAACAAATGCTACCGTTCTTTTAACCGGAGAAACAGGAACTGGAAAAGAAGTTTTTGCGACAGCCATACATCAATCAAGTTTGCGAAAAGACCAAAATTTTGTTGCTATTAACTGTTCTGCTTTTAGTAAAGACTTATTAGAAAGTGAATTATTTGGTCATAAAGCAGGTGCATTTACAGGCGCAATGAAAGATCAAAAAGGTTTGTTTGAAGAAGCTCATTTAGGAACTATTTTTTTAGATGAAATTGGCGAAATGGCCTTGGATTTACAAGCAAAATTATTGCGAGTTTTAGAATCGGGTGAGTTTATTAAAATCGGCGAAACAAAACCTACAAAAGTTGATGTACGAATTATTGCAGCCACTAACCGAAATTTGGAAAAGGAAATTGCAAACGGAACATTTCGCGAAGATTTATTTTATCGAATTTCTGTGTTCCATATCGAGTTACCTTCCTTACGTGAACGCGTTTCGGATATCGAACTAATCGTGAATCAGTTTATAAAACACTTCAATCAGTATTATCAAAAAAATATAAAATCTATCAATCAGGAAACTTTACTTTTTCTAAAAAAATATTCGTGGCCGGGAAATATTCGTGAATTAAAAAATACGATCGAACGTGCTATTATTTTGTCGGAAAATGAAGAACTTTCTACAAATGATTTTCCTTCATTTATTCAAACAAGCGAAATTGATCAGAACGAAAATTCATTAGAATTAGCTTTAATGGAAAAAAAACATATTCAGAAAGTTTTAAAATTTACAAAAGGAAACAAAACAAAAACGGCAGAATTATTAGGTATTGGCTTAACAACGCTTTATCGAAAAATAGCCGAATATGAACTGAATTAATTTAGAATACTGACCATTATATATTTTGATAATTTTATCAATAAAACCGTCAGTTCGAGTGAAATTCTGAAAAGAATTTTATATCGAGAAGTAAGATGGTTTTAGGTATATATTCGTCTAAGTTCTCGATACTATTTTCTTATTCTATCGAAACGAAAATAACTCGAACTGACGAATTTTTGTTCAAAATGAAAAACAGATATAAAATACTTTATCATAATGAAAATAAACCCTTCCATTTTGGAAGGGTTTTTTATTTGAGTAAAAAACCATAAAAACATAACGTATTGATTTTGTTTCGTCTAATTAATTCTAATTGCTTTGGCATTTTGATTGGCTTATGTAGAGAAATTTAAAAATCTACAAAATGAAAATGAAACAAACGATTTCATTAGATGAAGTCAAAGAACTTAAAAGTAAAGTACTGCAAAACATTTTAGATAATAATCCAGCACGTGTAAAACAGCTATGTTATAGTGTAGGAAAATTGTTTTCAAAAACAAATGATTTGGGTAAAACATACATCAATAATCTGTTTATACTACCCGTTACTTTGATGATTGAAGCGGATTTCAAAAACCGAAAACAGTTTTTGAATTTGTTTCCAATGAATTTGAAATCAGAATATGTTAAACAAATTTATCATTCAGGAATATGATAACAATTGTATTACTATTAGCTGGGATTTTATGTTTTGGAGTATTCTTCAAATCCATTGACTTTTTTGATAATATATAATTCATTCACCATGATTTTCTTATTACTCATCGCTATTGCTTTGTTTGTTTACTTAGTATATGTGCTATTAAAACCCGAAAAATTTTAAACTTAATTATTCGTAAAAATGAATTCAGAAATATTTGGCGTTATCGTACAATTTTTAGTTGCGATCGCTCTTTCCATTCCGTTAGGAAATTACATTGCAAAAGTGTATCTCAATAAACCAACTTTTTTAGACCGATTAATTTCCCCAATAGAAAAGTTGTTATTCAAAATATCAGGTATCAATTCAGAGGAGCAGATGAATTGGAAACAACATTTAAGTGCATTGTTAACGATTAATTTGATTTGGTTTGTCATTGGATTTATTCTATTAATGACACAAGGTTTGTTGCCTTTTAATCCAGATAAAAATCCAAGTATGAGCCCTGATTTGGCTTTCAATACGATTATTTCGTTTGTGGTGAATTGTAATTTACAACACTATTCAGGAGAAACAGGCGTAAGTTATTTAGCACAATTATGGCTGATGTTTTTACAATTTGTGAGTGCAGCAACTGGTATGGCAGCAGCAGTTACATTATTTGAAGCTTTTCGACAAAAAACAACGAAAACTTTAGGTAATTTTTATACCTATTTCATCAAATCTATTACGCGTATTTTATTGCCATTATGTGTAATTGTATCTTCAATCTTAATTTTTCAAGGAACTCTAATGACATTTGAAGGAAAAGATAAAATGATGACTTTAGAAGGAAATAAAGTGGAAGTTTCTCGAGGACCTGCAGCAGCTTTTATAGCCATAAAACATCTAGGAACAAATGGAGGCGGATTCTTTGGAACCAACTCTGCACACCCATTCGAAAACCCAACATATATAAGTAATATGACGGAAATGATTGCACAAATGCTAATTCCGTTGGCGATGTTATTTGCCTTTGGCGTTTATACAAATCGCAGAAAATTCGCTTGGATGATGTTTGGTGTAATGACTGTAGGCTTTCTATGTTTAACGATTCCGAATGTTTACATGGAATCGCAAGGAAATCCAATGATTGAAAAACTCGGTATTGATAATTCATTAGGTGCAATGGAAGGTAAAGAAGTTCGAATTGGTTCTGCCGCTTCAGGATTTTGGAGCATCGCAACAACCGTTATTTCTACAGGTTCAGTCAATTCTATGCACGATAGTACAATGCCATTATCTGGAATGAACGAATTGTTAGCTATGATGATCAACAGTGTTTATGGAGGTGTGGGAGTTGGTATTTTAAACTTCTTTGTATTTGTAATTTTAGCGGTATTTATTAGTGGATTGATGGTTGGTAGAACACCTGAAATTTTTGGAAAAAAAATAGAAGCCAAAGAAATGAAAATCGCCATGATGATTACCCTTTTACATCCATTCTTGATTTTAGTAGGAACAGCTTTGGCTGCTGGAATACCAAGTGAAACACTATCAACCTTAAACAACTCTTCGTATCATGGATTTAGTGAAATGTTATATGAATTTACTTCATCTGCTGCAAATAACGGTTCTGGTTTCGAAGGCTTAGGAGACAACACTCCATTTTGGAATATTGCAACTGGTTTTGTATTGATTTTAGGACGATTCTTACCTATAATTGGTCCTGTTGCAATTGCTGGATTATTAGCAAAAAAACATTTTGTCCCAGAAGGTTCAGGAACTTTAGCAACCGATACAGCAACTTTTGGAAGTATTGTTTTTGCCATCATCTTAATTGTTGCAGCCTTAGCATTTTTTCCAGCTTTAACCTTAGGTCCCATTGCAGATTATTTTTCAACTCCAAAATTTTAGAAAATGACACGAGAAAATAAAACCAATTTATTTGAAAAAACATTGGTACAAACAGCCTTCAAAGAAGCTTTCATCAAACTAAATCCAGCAACTTTATATAAAAACCCTGTCATGTTTGCTGTAGAAATTGGTACTGCAATTATGTTAGGAGTTTGTTTTTGGATTCTTTTAGGTGAAACATCTCAAGGTAGTTTTGGGTATAATTTTTCAATTTTCATCTTACTCCTTTTTACATTGTTATTTGCCAATTTTGCTGAAGCAATTGCCGAAGCAAGAGGAAAAGCTCAAGCCGACAGTTTACGTAAAACACGAGAAGAAACGCCTGCAAAATTAGAAAATGGTGAAACGATTTCATCCTCTGCTCTAATCAAAGATATGATGTTCATCTGTGAAGCTGGAGATATAATTCCAACCGATGGTGAAATTATAGAAGGTTTAGCAACGATCGACGAAAGTGCTATTACAGGAGAAAGTGCACCTGTAATTCGTGAAGCTGGTGGTGATAAAAGCTCGGTTACTGGAGGAACAAAAGTTCTTTCGGATCGAATTAAAGTCAAAGTTACGACACAACCAGGAGAAAGTTTTTTAGATAAAATGATTGCATTAGTTGAAGGTGCAAATCGTCAGAAATCACCAAATGAAATTGCTTTAACCATTTTATTAGCTGCTTTTACATTAGTATTTGTCATAGTTATGGTTACCCTAAAACCATTCGCTGATTATGCAAATGTTCCCATTACCATTGGCGCTTTAATCTCATTATTTGTATGTTTAATTCCAACCACTATTGGAGGTTTATTATCCGCAATCGGAATTGCTGGAATGGATAGAGCTTTGCGTGCAAATGTTATTACAAAAAGTGGAAAAGCAGTGGAAACAGCAGGCGATATAGATGTTTTATTATTGGATAAAACAGGAACCATTACAATCGGGAATCGTAAGGCGACGGCTTTATATCCTGCAATTGGAATAGAAATGGAAGCTTTAGAAAAAGCAGCAGTTCTTAGTTCGATGAGTGATGAAACGCCAGAAGGAAAATCAATTATAGAATTAGTTCAGATAGATCCATTAAAGTATGCAATTCAACATCCTATTTTCATCAATTTTAGCGCAGAAACACGTTGTTCAGGAATTGATTTTGATCAAACTCGTATTCGAAAAGGAGCTGTAGATGCTATCAAAAATTTGGTTGAAAATGCTGGAAATACTTTTCCAAACGAAATTCAATTGAAAGCTAATGAAATTGCTCAAAATGGAGGAACACCTTTAGTTGTTTCTCAAAATGAACAAGTTTTAGGAGTGATCGAATTACAAGATATTATCAAACCTGGAATTCAAGAACGCTTTGCTCGTTTACGTAAAATGGGAATTAAAACGGTTATGGTAACAGGTGATAATCCTATGACTGCAAAATTTATCGCAGAAAAAGCAGGTGTAGATGATTTTATTGCGGAAGCAAAACCGGAGGATAAAATGAATTACATCAAAAAAGAACAAACCGAAGGTCGTTTGGTTGCGATGATGGGCGATGGTACAAATGACGCTCCTGCTCTAGCGCAAGCTAATGTTGGTGTAGCCATGAACAGTGGTACGCAAGCAGCAAAAGAAGCTGGAAATATGGTAGATTTAGATAATGATCCAACCAAATTAATTGAAGTTGTTGAAATCGGAAAACAATTATTAATGACGCGCGGAACCTTAACAACCTTTAGTATTGCCAACGATGTAGCAAAATATTTTGCCATCATACCCGCTTTATTTATTACAGCAATTCCGGCCTTAAAAGGATTGAATATCATGAATTTACATAGTCCAGAAACCGCTATTTTATCGGCTGTTATTTTCAATGCGATTATTATTCCTTTCTTGATTCCTTTAGCATTAAAAGGTGTTCCATACAAACCAATTGGAGCAAGTGCACTTTTGAGAAGAAATTTACTGATTTATGGAATTGGAGGAATCATCGTTCCATTTATCGGGATAAAACTAATCGACATCTTTATTTCCATATTTTTTTAATTAATGTAATGAGCTGTTTTGAAGGAGTTCAATATTCTATTAATAAAATTCAAAACAGCAAATTTTTAAAACTAATACAAAATGAAACAAAATAGTATAAAAGCAATTTTACTAACATTAAGCTTAATGCTCCTTTTAATGGTACTATATCCGTTAGCTATGTGGGGAATTGCTCAACTTTCTCCAAATCAAGGAAAAGGTTTTTTAGTTGCCGATAAAAACAATCAGCATTATTACGAAAATATTGGACAATCATTTTCAAAAGATCATTATTTCTGGGGACGACCATCGGCTGTAGATTACAATGCAGCAGGTTCTGGTGCAAGTAACAAAGGATCAAATAATGAAGAATATTTGCAAGAAGTTGAAAAACGCTTAAATGATTTTCTTCAAAAAAATCCAACGGTAAAAAAAGAAGACGTTCCTGTAGATTTAATTACGGCTAGTGGAAGTGGTTTAGATCCTAATATTTCAGTTCAAGGAGCAATTGTGCAAGTTGATAGAATTGCAAAAGCTCGAGGTTTAGATCACGAAAAAGTAAAAGAATTGATTGATAACCAAATTGAAAAACCTTTATTAGGAAGTTTAGGTCCTGATAAAATCAATGTCTTAAAACTGAATATCGAATTGGATAAATTATCGAAATAATGAAAAAAATACTTGCTTTTGGTGCTTTTATTTTGGGTTTAAATGTTCAAGCTCAAAACGATTCTATTCAGAAATTAAAACTTTCTGGCTATGCAGAAGTTTATTATACCTACGATTTTAATCAACCAAAAAACAATCAGCTTCCTAATTATTTGTATTCGTTTAATCGACACAATGAGATGAATTTAAACTTCGGTACAATTCAATTGCAATATAATGATGAACGAGTTCGAGGAAATCTTGCTTTAATGGCAGGAACTTATGCGCAATCAAATCTTGCTGCAGAACCTGATGGTTTAAGAAATATTTACGAAGCAAATATCGGTATCAAACTTTCAAAGAATAAAAATTTATGGCTAGATGCAGGTATTATGCCTTCTCACATTGGATTTGAAAGCGCAATTGGTGCTAATGTTGCAACACTTACACGAAGTATTCAGGCAGAGAATTCACCGTATTTTTCAACTGGCGTTAAGCTGAGTTATATTTCACCTAATAACAAATGGGCAATGAGTTTGCATTATTTAAATGGTTGGCAACGTATCAAGCGTCTTGATGGTAATTCTACACCAGCTTTTGGACATCAAATTACTTACACACCAAATGAAAAATTTTCGATCAACAGCAGTTCGTTTATTGGTAGCGATACTCCTGATTCTTTGCGTCAAATGCGTTATTTCCATCATCTTTATGCTGTTTTTAAACCTATTAAAAAGCTTTCAATAACCGCAGGTTTTGATATTGGTGCACAACAAAAATCGAAAGGATCAGACAGTTATAATATTTGGTACAGTCCTATTTTAGTTGGGCAATATACATTCAATGAAAAATGGTCTGCAACTGCACGTGCCGAATATTATGCTGACGAAAAAGGTGTAATAATCTCAACGAATACACAAAATGGTTTCAAAACAGTTGGTTTTTCTTTGAATTTAGATCATTATTTTACAAATAATTTGATGTGGAGAATAGAAATTAGAAGTTTTTCGAGTAAGGATGATATCTATTTTCGAAATGATAAAAATATATCGAATGAAACATTTTTGACAACTTCTTTAGCATTAAAATTATAAATGGAAAAAGAAACACAACATACAGCAGAAGACTTTCTTGCCTTGATTCGGAAATCGAAACGAGGCAAGTTTAAGGTGTATATTGGAATGTGCGCCGGCGTTGGAAAATCTTATCGTATGTTGCAAGAAGCACACGAATTGCAAAAAAATAAGATTGATGTAAAAATTGGATATATCGAAACCCATAAGCGAGCCGAAACAGAAAATCTTGTTGTAGGATTAACCATAATTCCACGAAAAGTAATTTACTACAAAGGTAAATCTGTCGAAGAAATGGATTTGGAAGAAATCCTAAGACAAAGACCCGAAATTGTTATTGTGGACGAATTGGCGCATTCTAATGTTTTTGGAAGCAAACATGCGAAACGCTGGCAAGATGTTATGGAAATTTTAGATGCTGGTATCAATGTTATTTCTGCTGTAAATATTCAACATTTAGAAAGTTTGAATAATAGTATTTCGGAGATTACCTCGATTGACGTTTCGGAAAGAATTCCTGATATAATTTTGGAACAAGCAGATGAGATTGTAAATATTGATTTAACAGCAGATGATTTAATTGAACGATTAAAAACAGGGAAAATTTATCCGAAAGATAAAATTCAAATGGCTTTAAATAACTTTTTTATTCCTTCAAATATTTTACAATTACGTGAATTGGCTTTAAAAGAAGTTGCTTCTCATGTAGAAAAAAAGGTTGAAACCGAATATGTATCATCTGTTTATGCAAAACCGTCGCGTTTTTTGGCATGCATTAGTAGCAATGATAAAAATGCCAAAACTGTTATTCGAAAAACCGCTCGTTTGGCTGGATATTATAATTCACGTTGGTTTGTATTGTACGTAGAAACGCCAAAAGAACATCCTAATAAAATTGCCTTGGACAAACAACGACATCTCATCAATAATTTAAAATTAGCTACAGAATTAGGTGCTGAAATTGTTAAGGTAAAGAATCAACGGGTTTCTACAGCTATCATTCAACAAATTGAATTGCGAAATATTACCACTGTTTGTTTGGGAAAACCAAAGTTAAATTTAATCCAGATTATTTTGGCTACGAATGTATTTAATCAATTACTAAAAAAACTATCTTCGTTACATGTTGATGTGATTATTTTATCAAAATGAGAATTAAAACTAAACTTCGCTTAGGATTAGGCTTGCTGTTTTTATTGATTGTATTATTGGCAGCTGTAGCAACTAGGTCTATTTATTCATTGAAAAATGATACACAAAATATTTTGCATGATAATTACAACTCGTTGATTTATGCAAAAAGTATGATGCGAAATTTAAATGATGCGGAAAACTTTAATTCCAAATCGTTTGAAAAGCAATTAGCAAATCAAGAATTAAACGCAACAGAACAAGGTGAAAAAGAATTGAATCAACAGATTCGAGATAAATTTGATGCTTATAAAGAAGGAAATCATTCTCCAGAACTATTAAAAGATGTTAGAATTTCGCTTTTAGAAATGATGGAAATGAATATGCAAGCCATAGAAATTAAAAGTGAATTTGCTGAAAAGACCGCTAATCAAGCCATTTTATTAATCATTTTCACAGGTATCGCATGTATTTTTATAGCCTTTAATTCTTTGATTAAAATTCCGTCTAATATTGCAAATCCTATTCAGAAATTAACGAATAGTATCAAGGAAATTGCTTCAAATAATTACAAAGAGCGTGTCTATTTAGACAAAAAAGATGAGTTTGGCGATTTAGCGCAATCTTTTAACACCATGGCTTCTAAATTAGAAGAATACAACGAAAGTCATTTAGCAACTATTCTTAAACAAAAAACAAGAATGGAAACGCTGATTAATAATATGCACGATGTTGTAATTGGTTTGGATGAACAAATGCAAGTAATTTTCGCGAATAATGAAGCTGTAAAAGTAACAGGATTATCTGCTAAACAAATGGTAAATAAGGCAGGTAAAGATTTGGCTTTGCACAATGATTTGATTCGATTGTTATTGCAAAATATCGAAACAGAAATTATAAAAGACGAAAAACCTTTGCAAATTGTAGTGGATGAAAAAGAACAATTTTTTACCAAAGAAATTTTTCATATCGAAATAATTCCAACAGGAGAAACGATAAAACAAGTTGTTGGGCATGTGATCATTCTTAGAAACATTACCGAATTTAAAGAACTAGATGCAGCCAAAACACGATTTATTGCTACAGTTTCGCATGAATTTAAAACGCCTATTTCATCTATGGAAATGAGTTTGCAATTGCTTCGAAATAAGCAAATAGGAACATTAAACGAAGAACAAAATGATTTGGTAACTAGTATTGACGATGATGTACATCGTTTATTGCGAATAACAAAAGAATTACTCAACTTAACACAGATAGAAAGTGGTACAATTCAAATGAATAAAACAGAAGTTTTCCCTATCGAAATTGTAGAAAATGCAGTTAAAGCCAATCAAACTTTAGCTGAACAAAAGCATTTAATCATAGAAACGAATATTCCAAATCATTTAGAATCTATAAAAGTTGATCTTGAAAAAACAGCTTGGGTTTTATCAAATCTAATCTCAAATGCAATACATTATTCTCACGAAAATGCTCGAATTTGGATTACTATTGAACAAACAACAACCGAAACATCCTTCAAAGTTAAAGACGAAGGAATTGGGATTCCAACCGAATTTTTACCCAAAGTTTTCGACCGCTATTTTCGTGTACCAGGCACTCACAAAGAAGGTACAGGTTTAGGATTGGCTATTAGCAAAGAATTTATCGAAGCTCAAAAAGGAACGTTGGATGTATTTAGCGAATATGGCGTTGGAAGCGAATTCGTGATGAAGTTATCACAAAAAGAATATTCATAAAATCTATTCGTTTGGCTTGAAAACAAAAAAGCTTGAACCAGTGTTCAAACTTTTTGCAAGCCAAGAATTACTCCAACAGGAGACTTGATATTCTTTTACATTTTTAAATAATTTATATTATTCTATTCAAAGTTTTTATGGCTCAGTTTTATAATACTTAGTTCTCTATAATAGTCATGTTATTATAATATGAATTTAAAGTTGCTCCACTTCCCGATGCTGTAGAATTGAATAACTTTTGTTGACCTGGATCTAAATCGATCCAAGCTTCAGGTCTAATTTTTTGTCCTGTTAGCATATAAAAACTCGCTGTACAATTAGATGCAGCAGGTGCACTCCCCGCATCATTTGTATTATTTCTACTATCACTAGGGAAATTATTAGCACATTTAACTGCATTTATTTCCACATTATTAGAGTCCTTTAATCTCCAAATAGCTTCAATTTGGTTATTATCAATAGCAGCACTAGAACCATTCAAAGCCCTTATTCTTCCTGACTCTAAAGCAAATGTAAAAGTTGCTGTAAAAACTCCATCTCTTTTTGCTGTAAACTCTCCAGTAGCAGGATTAAAAGTTCCTCCACCATTGGAATTATTATACTTCTGAGTCCATGATGTTAGATAACAAGGAGTACGATGTGGCATACCGTTATAGGTTCCTGGACTTACACCTCCCTGTTCATAACACACCACTTCTTGCGAATTTTTAGTCGCGATAAATACTGATTTCTCAATTGGATTAATAATTACATCATTCCATTCTATTCCATTAGAATATTGTATTTTTTTAGATTCTGTGTTGTATCGAATCGCTCCTTCTTCTGCTTCTATTGCTGTTTGACTTGTATTTCCTAACCCTATAGCACTTTCTGTAGCTCCTCTAACATCCAATTTAACCTTAGGCAGGTTATTTCCTATCGCTATATTTCCTGTTATATTTTCTACTAAAAAATCATCTGTTGCACTTGAAATTGTGTTAACTGTATTTTTTAAAGGATCAATATGCAAAATTCCTTTTGGTTGTTCTACCCCTACTCCTATTTGTGCATTCGTATTTATAGAAAGAACGAAAAAAGAGGATGTTAAAAATATAATCATATTTTTCATAAGCCGTAAATTGTTAAGGTATTATAACTTGCATCATTAATTAAGTTTCGACTCCCGCCAAAAGTATGGAAAATGTTAGGTGATAATGTCTCATTTTTTTTCAGATAAAAAATACCTGTACAGTTTATAGAACTGATATTCGTTGCATTCCCAGTTGAGAATCCTGGATAAGAGTTTAAACATCTATATTCAGGAACACCTTGACTTGCATTAGATTTTAAATGTATTTCGATATAACTATTATTAGGAATAGCAGCAGATGACAAAGCTGCATTAAAACTTACTACATAAACTCCGTCTTTAGGAGCTGTAAAAATTCCAGTTACAGCATCCAAACTATTGGTTACATCCTCTTGTTTTGTCCAACTTTTTATTAAAACTTGTGTATTATTTGCTAAAGATTGATTAGAAGAGTTATTAGCGTATACCAAAGCATTTAATGATTTACCAGGAAGATTTATCCAATTTGTACCATCAGAAAGTTTTAAATTACCATTGTATTGCAAAGCACCTTCTTTTGCTTGAGTAGCCGTTTGTGTAGTAGAACCTATAGCTATCACATTATCTGTTAGCGTCTTACTTCTTAAATCAACTTTTGTTATAGGATTTATAGTTCCAACACCTAATTTACCTTCTGCTGTTACAACGACATCATCTTCGTAAATATTTTGAGTAGAACTATCATTATTCATTGAAGCGTCTATATGTAAAACTTGTTGAGGATTAGTTGTTCCCACTCCCACTTGCGCGAAAAGAGCTGTTGTAATCAGAAAGCTAAGAATTAAATAAATATTTTTCATATGCTATATTTTACTGCTCTACAATTGTCAAATTATTGAATCCAAAATTGGGCTTATTTACTACAGCATCCGAGCGAAGACCTCTCCCTCCACTCGTAGAGTTGTCAATCTTTTGTAGCAATTTTACAACTACCTTATCATTTTGTTTTAATTTCATACTACTTACGCAGCTTCCTCCAGCTTGAGCTCCTCTTGTTGATTTACCATATGTTTTTAAACATTTTACTTCAATTACATTAGTATTTTTCACAAACTGACTCTCAACCGAACTATTTGCCAAGAATGCATTCCCTTCTTGAACAAAATCATAAGCAAAACTAAAAGTATAAACGCCATCTCTAGGAGCAACAAACTCACCAGTTGTAGCATTAAAATTATTAGAAATATCATTTGTAATCTCCCAACCAGCGATTATAGTTGCAGTATTATAAGTAAACTTAATTGCTTTATCTGCAGTCCTAATTCTCGCCACTACAAACGATTTCTTTGGAACAGAATAAATATCCATCCATTGAATACCATCAGAAATTTGCAACTTTCCTCCAGAAGTATTAACATAACGAATAACTCCTGCTCCTACTGACTCTGCTGTTCTAGATGTAAAACCAATACCCAAAGCATTATTAGAGTTAGAAGTTGATCTTAGATCAAGTTTTGTAACAGGTGTTATCGTCCCTACTCCTATATTTCCATTCGTTGTTACTACAAAGTCATTATTGGCTTGTTCATTAGTAGGTGTACTAAAATTGTCTATCTTTCCATCCACATGAAATGCCCCTTTTACATCTTTTGTATTAATTCCTATCTGAGCGAATAAACTGAAAGTACTACCAAAAAAAAATAAAAGAAGTAATCTTTTTTTAAGGTCTTTGATCATTGGTTGATTTGGTTTTTAAATTGATCCTACAAAACTATGGTTAATTAATATAATGGTTTTGTCATTTCACATATTTTAAAAATTCAGAATTCTTTCAATATTTAAATTAAATATTCTTATTTTTAAAAACCTAAACAACTATAAATAAACACTCTAATTATTTATTCAGTTTTAAATATTCGGAAGGGTTCATTCCTGTTTTCTTTTGAAATGCCTTTATAAAAGTAGGATCAGATGAAAAACCAGCTAACTTAGATAAGTGACTTATTTTATAATTTAGAAAAGATTCTTCATTTTTCAACTTTTCGAGTAAATATTCAATTCTAAGTTCATTAATATAGTTTGAGAAACTCTTTCCGTATTCTTCTTTAATTGTACGTGAAAGATATTTTGTATTACATCCTATTTTATTAGACAAATGATATAAAGTAATATGTTGATCGATAAAGCCTTCTTCTTTTTCGAATTTCTTCAATTCTTCAATAATTTTATTTTTTGTTGAATCATTAATCGAAAACGAATCTTCTTTTTCAGTTAAATCAATAGAATTATCATCTGAAATTTTAGTTCTTCTTTTAGTATAAAACCAAATTATTGTTGAAACAGTTACAAGTAGAAAGGAGATTAAACCAATATAAAACAGTTTTTCATACTTTGTCAAACTATTTATTTTAGAATTTTTTTGTTGAACAACTGAACTTACAGCAGTTTTTGCTGACTTATCTATTTCATGAGTCAATTCCATAAACTCTTCGTTCACTTCATTTGCCTTCTTATAATCTCCTAACCCAGTATAAGCTTCAACCAATCTTTTTAGAATTTCTTGTTTCTTACTTAAAAAGTCTGTTGATTTACAATAATCCAATGCTTTTTCTAAGTAATTTATCGCTTTACTATACTCATGTTTTCTCAAAAAAATCAAACCTAAATCATGATATATTGCTGCATTCATATACTTATCAGAAGGATCTACTATAGATATAGCTTTTTTTGAGTAATTATATGCAGAATCGTACTTTTCCAATTTTGTATACATATAACTTACATTTGTATAAGCAGATGGCAAAACTTCTTTTTTCCTCTTTAATGACTTTAAACGTTCATAAGAATCGATAGATTTTTTAGCAACATTTAGTTTTTCTTCTAGATTTACAGTATCATCCATTAAAACAAGTTTTGAAGCAAACAGACTTCCTATTAAATCATTTGCTTCCTCATTATCTAGATGTTTTATTAATACCAACCCTTTATCTAAAGCAGAATCAGACTCACTTAACAATCCCATTTTCGCATACTGAGTCCCCAGAAGTCGCAATCCCATTGCTTCTCCTTCTATATAAGAAATATGCTCTGCTCTATTTATAGCTTCATTCGCGTAGAAGACACATGAATCGGCATTATTATTCAAATAATAGCCAAAACCTTTCAAATAATCTAGCTTTGTTACCAATTTTAAATCTTGCGAGGCTAATGCATTTAATTTTTCTTTTTCAATATTTTTAAAGAATTCATTAGGAGAAGTAGTTAATTCTGTTCGCAGTTTTTCATAAATATATTCAGATTTTTGAGCAGAAATTACAGAACAGAATAATACCATAAAAAAGTAAAGAGTCTTTTTCATATATAAGCTTTAGGTTTTTTATAAATATGTAATAGTAGAAAGATAACTTTAGTATTTCATAAAATATGCCAAAGGAACCTTCGTTTTCGATATTCAAAGTAACTCTAATTTATTTTTAATGAAAACAAATTTTGAATCACTTTTTCAGTAAACCTTTATGTAATAAATCTATTCTTTTAGTTGAATAGGTATTTTTTTGACTAAAAGGTAATCCATGCATCGATACACGAGCATCGAACAAATCATACGAAATGGATATACAACTGATACAGAATCAATATAGCAAAGATACACAACCGATACATAAAAAAATAATTTTAAGGCATACAACCTCCATTAACCAATTAGGTTCGTCATTCGTCACTCCTACTTAACTTGTTTCTCTAAAGGTTAATTTTACTACATTCTATGTTATTCTCATCATAATTGATAATCGTGAAATCATAACGTAGTTTTGTACAAGAAGTCATATAACGATAAATCTTAATTAAATATATAATATTAAAGATATTTCATTTTACTTCTAAAATAGTTTTTTTCATTCGTATTATTTTTAGCAATTAACCTTTAAATTTTAAATAAAAAAAACCGCCAATTGGCGGTTGAATATCTATTCCAAATCAATAATCTTTCCTACCGATTGTCTAATAAGATTTATATAGGATTTTTTTTAAGAGTAGAGTTTTGTTGCATGGTGCAAACAACTCAAGTATTTTTAGGTATATAAACTTTACTCATAAAGATTAATTTAATATTTTATAATAAATAAGATTATAAAGAGCATACATCATTCCACATAAAAAAATACATAAAAGAGAAAATATTAAATGTCCGTATTGTAGATAATTATCATGATTAGTTTTATGGGATATTATAAAATGTTTATTAAAAAACATTTCAATAGTTTGTTTTAAATCTTTATCAACATAGACAGCTAGATATTTTTTATCTATTGTTCTTATTCTTAACATTAATAACTCATTCAAAGGTAAAGAGAGATGATAGCTTTCTATATCTTTAAAATTGTAAGAAGTCTTATCCACCATGATATCATTTTCTCTAAACTCAATCCAAAAATGTTTTTTCTTCATTTGATTGAGTATATATCCATAAGTTGCTCCTACCACTGCCAGATATAAAAAGAATCTTAACTTTTCAAAAGCAGAACACACTAAAACAACAAGTGAAAATATTGGTAGATAAGCATACGTCATTTTAATCATTTGCTGATGATAATATGCTTTTCCTATACTTTGTTTTTGAACATTCATTTATAATTCTGCTTTTCTAAACGACTATTAAAAAATAAAATTTTCATAGATATTCTAATTTCTTTGGGTTCATTTATTATTATAGCTTTAAATGATACGCTAAATATTGTAGGTTATTTTTAAGAGTTTTATATAAATAAGATGTTTGTAAAACAACAATACTAGATCCTTAAAAACAATACCCAATTGTTTTCATTTATTCTTTTGGGAAAAGTTTCTTGAAATCTTCTTTGTCTATAAAATATTGAAGATATAACTTCACGTTTTCTTCGTAAACTTTTTTTAGATACGCTTCATCTGTATCTTTATTTTCTTTCCGCATTGATCGAAGAGCTGGATTAGCACTTCTGAAGTGTAAAATAGGCAAAGGCTTGTCTATCGTACCATAACTAGGGTCTTCATTTTGTATTTTATTATAGTAAAAAATAATATCTGGATAAACATTTTTATTTTTTTTTGAATTGCCAAAATCAAGTAATTCTTTATTTAAATAAGCACCTTCACTTATAACCAATGTTTGTACATATTTATTTAATTCTTTAGAAAAAAATATATACGAATCTCCTCTCAAGTATGACATATTACGATTACTAAAATAAGTTGTTTTACTAATTGTACTACCACCTAATCTTTCATCATCTCCATCATATTTACTTAAATATGGAATCGGTTCTTTCAATAATTTTTTTTCAGAATTATCAATATAATTTAGTATTTGAATTTCTTCTATATTTCGTGGTCTTAAAAAGATATAACTAATTAAGAAAAATACCAGCGGTGCACCAATAAGTAACCCTAAAAAATAGCCAATTGTTTTCATTTACTTGTTGGGAAAAATAGTTTATTTTTTTAGATGTCCTATTTAAAACGCTTTTTGAACTCTTCCTTAGGCATTACATACGTTAAATACTGCGTTACATTATAACGGTATTCTTCTTCGGTTGGGGATATTAATGTTGGTGCTTGTTTGTAAACACCATCTTCATCCAATTCGTCAATATCCATATTCATAATTAGCTTTTCGTTGGCGCCTTTATACCAAAAAACCAAAATAGGATTTTCCTTTGTGCCAAAAGTCTTATCATTGTATTGCAAAGGATCAACTTTTACAATAAGTTCTTTGTTGTCGATTTTATAGGTTTGTGCGTATGAAAATTTATCACCATAAGGATCAAAGCGCATTATTCTATAATATTTATGATTAATATTATCTAAAACTATTTCATCTTGACTATTCCCATAGAGTCCTTTAAAAAAAACTGTTCCTTTAAAATAACTAACATGAGTAAACTTACCTGAAAAATCTTTACTATCAACTCTAATTCTAATTTTCTTGGATTCTTTGATATATGTTTCAACAAAATCTTTACCTTTATTTTTACTTACGAAAAGTAAATTAATCAAAAAATTTAATAATAAGATAACAACAATTCCACCCAATATTTTTAATAGTGATTTCACTTAGTTTTTAAAACGTTTTTTGAATTCTTCCTTTGGCATTACATACGTTAAATATTGCGTTACATTATAACGGTATTCTTCTTCGGTTGGGGATAATTGTACATCTTTATTAATATAAAACCCATCACTATCTTTTTCATCCGTGCGTATATCTGTCATTAGCTTTTCGTTAGCACCTTCATACCAAAAAACTAAAATAGGATTTTCTTTGGTGCCAAAAGTCTTATCATTGTATTGCAAAGGATCAACTTTTACAATAAGTTCTTTGTTGTCGATTTTAGCAGATTGTGCTAAATAAAATTTATCACCATAAGGATCGAAACGTATTATCTTGAAATAACGCCCACTATAATCATCCTTAATTATTTTCCCAGAATAACCTCCATATAAACCCTTAAAAAAAGCTGTTCCTTTAAAATAACTATCCTGTGTATTTCTACCTGCAAAAAAAACTGGATTTACTTTTACTTTTAATTCTTTTGATAAACTTTTATATTGTTCAACATACTTTTCTCCTTTATTTTTACTAACAAAAAATAAGTTAATTAAAAAATTGAGTAGTAAAATTATAATAATTCCTCCTAATATTTTTAATAGTGTTTTCATATTTTAAACATCTAAAGCAATTACATTAATACCATTACTCTTATCAGATTCATTAAAGTCTTCTGCAACTCTTTTTGTTTCATCAGCCAATTTATTTTCTTTTTTATCGGCATAGGTACCAATGGCAATATTGGCTATAAAACCGGCTATTCCTTTGTAACCTTGGTATTTATCAGCTTTTAATCCACTATGCCCTATATAATTACGCAAAGCACCTGTTAAACTTTGCGATACATTACCTGTAGCTTCTCCTGCTGCATGTTGCACTGCACCACCCACTGCATTACCTACATTTTTATTGATAATGGTACCACCAACTTCGGTTGTAACACCTGCTGCAGAAAGACCTGCACCCGTTGTAGCAGTTACCCCGTCGGTTGCCATAGCAGAAGCCGTACTTGCAGTAGCTACATTTTCGCCACCCCAATCGGTGTCACCAAGCCACTCGCTCGGAAAATACATTACCCCAGATATTATCGCAGAAACACCAACTGCTACTGCACTTGTACCCGCTGTAACCCCGCCAATAAACCCCATTACAAATTGGCTGCCTGCTTGCCATAAATATTCTTTGGTATTGTTGTTTGTGATAAAATCTGCTGCTTTTTGTGCTATTACAGGATCCATGATAATTGTAATTTTACCTTTTTGCGGACAATCTAAAAAAGAACGATTAAGGAGAGCAAAATCTTGATTAAAACGAACTTTTTTATGAGATTCACTCCATTTTATGCTTAAAGTAGCATCACAATCGTGTGCCATTTTAAAGAGGGCAACACCTCCTGCAACAACACTTACTGCGCAAGCAGCAATAATAACCACTGCTGCGGCACCACCTGTAAGCACTATTGCTGCACCAAGGGCAATGCCTAATGCTAAGGTTTGTAACCCACCCCAAAGTTTTGCAGGCTTTTTACAGGCAAAAGATCCACCTAATTTATTATCGGACATGGTTAAGAAGGGCTGTGTTTTGGTGCTATACATAACGTTACTAGGTGTAGTAGTTTTTATCATCTGCGGTGCGCCATTGGTCATCATGGTACAAATTGCCATTGTATCTTGTGGTACATAAGATTCTGCCATTATGCTTCTATTTTGGTTAGTTTGTAGGTTATCATAATCTTTACATTATTTTTTATTTCTTCAATAATGGTAACATCAGACTTGGTAATCCATCTATCAACAAGGTCATAAGTTGAGTTTTCCCTACAACTTAGTTTAAATTCAGAGAATTTGTATTTTACGAGTGGTAAAAATTTTTCGGTATATATTTTCTTAAAAGAGTCTATATCGTATCCTCCATCTTGCATTTCGCTTACTTTACGAAGATTTATAGTTTCGGGGGTTTCGCCAATTATATCTTGTCTAAAATTTAACTGCACAGGCAAGCCTTCAAAAAGCTGAGAGTAGGCAGTTCTTTTAAAGTCATCTGTTAATTTCTTATTGGTTACTAAGTATTTGTCAAAAAATAAATCGAAAAACATTTTGGTATTTACCCATGATATTAGTTTTTCTTGATGATTAAAAATATCATCATAAATAGTAATAAAAGTTTTAAGATCATTACTTGAAGTGGGATTTCTTAAATAACTGTATTTAGAAGCTAGATTATTCTTATGTCTTTTCCATTTTTCTAAAACTTCGTTGTAATTTTTGATATATTTTATTTTACCAGAATGAGAATCTAAACCTGTCTCTAAATTACATGCTATAAGATCTATATCAGACATCAATTCTACAGCTTCATTCATTTGCTCAGGATAGGTTTCAATAATATTTTCTATCAACTCTACCTTTACTAAACTTTCTCCATTTTCTTGATACTTATTTACAAAAAACTCTCGTTTTGTGTCCGCATGATTCATCATAATATCACCTACATAAGTCATAACAGACTGCTCACATCTGTATCTTGCTTGATAATCGTGTGCAATCTGAACATTAGTATTAGATTCTGAAATATCTTCATTTATAAAATCATTTATCAAAATTAGCATAACATGAAACGGTATCTCATTTCCAATAATCTGTTGCGTAATCCCACAATGTTGATTATGAAAATTAACCAATTCTTCAACAGTAATATTGTGCTTTTCTGCTATTGATGCTAATGTATCGTCTTGTTGTATTTCGTATTCTATAATTTCCATTCTCTTAATTTATATCAACTTGACTTCCTGAAATTGTTGTAGATGTACTAAATAATGCTTTCGCTCCTTTTCCATTAATACTTACAAGATCAGTACCTTCTATAATAATTGCTTTTCCTTTTATTTTAATGATTCCATCTTTTGTTAATATAATGGAACCTTCACCTGATTTTAATAAAGTTGCGGTTTCACTCTTAACATAATAATATCCCGAACTACTTGCAAAAGTTGAAGTTCCTTTTTCTCCAACATTTTCAACACTATTTGTACCAATGTTAATTCTATTTGCACTTGTAATATTTATAGTTTGATTTCCACCTATATTATCAGTACAATCAGCACTTATTTCAGTCGTTAAATTTCCTGTTCCACTTAAAGTAACATGATTACCTGCTTTATCTTTAATTTCGATACCTGCTCCATCGTTTAGACAAATAATGTTACCACTTTTACTACTCAAACTTTTCACATTATTTCCTTGACCACCGCCGCCGCCAACTTTTCCATGGAACATACCACCCATTACGAAAGGACGATCAGGATGATGATGTTGAAAAGCAACCATTACTTGATCACCAACTTCTGGAATAGCCATAAAGCCACGGTTTGTTTTTACTTTATCACTTCCTCCAGCATCAGGTGTCATCACACGAATAAACTCTGATTTATCATAGCCATTTTGCCAATCAAATTGCACCTGTACACGTCCTTGATTTTTAGGATCAGTATTCGAAGTTACTTTCGCTACTTGAATTTCGGCTCTCGGCATCTTAAATTCTGGACGAGGTAAAAATCCTGTATCCGCAGCAATCGCCTCAAAAGTTCCGTTGTAATAACCACGTGCATCAACTTCGTGTGTCGTTTCGGTTATCATTAATTTAGTAAAATAAGAGGTTCTATTTGTATCTGTTTGACGCATTTCGATATCTGCAATACAACCTGGATATAAAAATGGAATCGTCGTGGTACCAGACGTCACAAAAACATCAACTGCCTTACTACCAGCTGTCCCTTTTTGAGAAGCACTAATATCTAAGAAAGTCGCTGCTTTGATTGGGGCAACACGTAGCGAGGGTGTTTTAAACGTTTGTTCTGAAATAGAGTAAGCTCGTTTTGCAATATCAGAAGTATGTCTAATTTGTGAAGTTCCTGTCGTTAATTTTTCATTTTTACTACTATTATAGCCATAAAATGAAGGATTAATATGTTGGGCACGCATATTCACTTTTATATCATTTACGCTACTTCCGTATGTTAAAGTAATTGGTTTCTGTTGAGGCGGAAGTTCTCCAAAATGTAAGACCTCTCCATCATAAAAAAACTGCTCACCATAAGCTTCTGCCATTCTCGCCAAATAATTATAATGGGTCTCTTCATATTGCGTAGAATAGGTAATACTCCCATATTTTGCTGCAATGCGGTAATCAAATTTACTTTTGCTTATCCCTTGTTTGATCACTTGATCTGCAATACTATTTAGACTGATTGAATCTGTTCCACCAAAACTTTGAGTGTGAGGAGCTGCATCTAGCAAAATTGTTGGGCTATAACCTGTTAACAGAATATTTCCTAAACTCCCTTGTTCTTGTACAAAACCAACTTCGGTAATGACACCAACAAAAACACGTTCTGGACTATCCTCAACTCCGCTGTATCTAAAAATTGCAGTTAATCTTTTTCCTAAAAATTTCTGTGCATTCTCCAAGCGGTAATTCTCTGCATCACCCAATACATCATGCGCTAATTCTAGCGAAAATTCATGGTGTTTTTTTGCACTTTGAACCAATTTGAAATGTTTGAAAAAATTGATTATTTCACCTTCAATCACCAAACTAAGCTTTACAACACGATTAATTCCCAGTATATCATGTTCAGGAATTGTTTTCGCATTGTATATTTTTGAAGTAGGTTGATTTCCCCATAAATCCTTGTCCACATACGTTTTCGCATTGGGAACAATCGGTTGATTCATGAACATTTTCGAATAATCTTGTGTTTTTTCAAACGATTGATTCAATTTTCCATCCGTTACTTTTGCAATTTTAGCATCAACTTGCGACGTTATTTTGTTGTCCAAAGCATTTATTGCATCATCTTTTAGTTTAGATGGATCAACAGATGGTTTATTTTTTGGAAGTTTATCATCTTGAAACATAGTAATAGAGTTTAGGTATTTAGCTTAAAATTATACAATTAAGGAATGAGAATGCATTAATTTTTTGTTAAAACATCTCATTTACAAACAAAAAACTCCTGATGCAGCCTTCGCATCGCACCAAGAGTTTCAAATTTTCATAAGTTGGTTGGTTAGTAAACTTATGCGATTTTCGATTGAAATAAATTATCGAGCTGAAGGCCAAACACCGTCGTAAGAAGCTGTTCCGTAATCGATTTTCTCTGCACTCACTACAAATGAAATTAACATATTGTTGTCGTTTAATGCATCAAAATTTAATTCGTGTTGAATAACGTAACCGTTTTCCCACTTCAAGTTGATTAAAACACCTTCTTCGTGTGCTTTATTAAACGTAATATCACCAACAGTTGGTTTATATTTTCCGTTTAATAAACTTTCCAAAATCGTAGAACTTTCAGTTGCTTCTACCGTCACTTTAATTAAAGCGTTAGATGGATCAGAAGCTACACGCCCCGAAACATCAGTAGTTCTTGAAACTTGATAATCTAATTTGATGATTTTTTGATCCTCACCTCCGTTGAATTTTAAGACTCCTCTTGAATTGTTAGCCATAGTTGTAAATTTTAAGATTGATTTATTTTAATTTTTATCTAGGACTAAATTAGAAACAGATATTTTAATTAACCGTTTTTAAACGTTTACAATCGAATATGTAGTAGTTTTACGACATATGCATAACATAGTAGCGCATTAATTCAGGAAAATATTTTTAAAATGAATATTTATTCTAATAATATTTTTAGTGTATTTAATTAAATCAAGCCAAATTGTTAACATTTAACTTCTTGTAAAAAATATTTTTTGAAGAAGTTTAGAATTTTTTGGCGTGAAATATATTTCTTTTATAACTAACATTATAAAAGTGTTGTGGATTGTATCTAAATAAGCGTAAATCCTTTTGGTAATTCAGTTTTAGATTTATAAGACTTTATAAACTCAGAAAAATATTCAGAGAAAATGTACATAATATAATTTTAGAGTGTTTATTTAGAATACAACTACTATTATTTTTACGACGTAAAATATAGTCAAGTTTCCTAAAAACATATCATTACTTCTTACAATTATCCTCAAACATACTATAACCATCCCACAATAAATTATGGTTTCACGTAAAAGCAAAAACTATAAAATTAATTCTAAAGAGATTGTGCCTAAAATTAAAATCGCGCAGTTAATTGTAGTTATAACTTTTAAGTATCTTATTTAATATTTCTATTTGTAGTGCTGATATCAAAAATGCTATGGTTAAAAATGAAATAGTTGAAATTGTTTCATTTAAATATAGTTGAAAATCCAAACCATACAATTTCTCTAAATAATCATGACTTATTATCGTACTTATAGCTAAACCAATTCCGGTAGATAAAACAACTGATAGGAATTTAACGAACTTTTGAATTTGACTAAATTCTTTATTTTGTGTTTGAATTGAGTAGATTAGCGATAATCCAAAAGTTAGACCTATTAATAATAATTGTGATTTTAGAGAAATTCCTCCTTTTCTGAACGGAGATTCTATAAAGAAAGAGATAAAAAATATGATCAATAATATTGATAGAATTTTCTTAATTGAAAATAGCATTTTTAAGGTTCAGTGATTTTAATTTTATAAATACAGCTAACGTTTTTTTATACTTGTACAGTAGTTCCACTTGTCAGTAAAAGGTTTCTAGTTTATTACTTCTCCAGTTTCAATCCAATGGTCAACTTTTTTACGTTTTATCATATTTTCGGAATTATCTATTCCATAATCAATTGTATACATATTATCATAACTTCTAAGGTTATTGTTAGATAAAACAATATTTAAAGGAAATAAAAGCCAGCGAAAATTAAATTCCTGTGCATCTGAGTTATATTGATTATATTTTTCTTGCAATTCTTCATTTAATTTTTTGAACTTTTTATCATCATAAAGTTTCTGATTAATCTTGTATTCTGTCCATAAATTATCATTTATTTTATTAGAATTTTTGATGATTGAATCCGATTTTTTTGCTAAAACTTTTAGACTATCAGAAACATTAGAATTAAGTATTAATTTATTTCTTTCAGACATTTTGTCTTTGTATGCAAGTAAAGAATTTTTAGGTTTTTCGTTTTCTTTAATTAGTTCTTTTGATAATCTAAGATTGTAAAAATAAATCAGAGAGGTTATTGCAGTAATAAAAATTAGTAACGTAAGAAGGCAACCTTTTATAAATTTCATAGTTTGACGATAATTCGATATATTTTCGCTAATATATCAATTAACTAAGTTTAATATAAATGTTTCTGAAAATACTATTGACATCCTTATTTTATATAATATTCCTATAAATATAAAAAAAACCATCTCACAATAAATTACGATTACATGTAAAAACGAAAAACCTCATTTAAAAATATTTAAACGAGGTTATTGATTTCTTTCCTTCAATATAGAAAAATGTGTATCTCTAAATTGATAAAAATAAATAAGCTTAAATAATAATAGAACGTTTACCAATTCCTTTATCGTATGGAGAGGTTCCCCATGAAACTCCAGAAGCAGGTACAGCTCTTTCTCTACCCCAATTTCTAATTGATTCAATTTTTTCAGGAGCTGTTTTACTCAATGGAACTATATTTTTAAAACATTTTTCAAAAAGTGTATCATCTACTATCTCATCCCCATGGATAACAGCCTGTATTGCTACATCTCTTACTGCACCCTCAATATCTGATCCTGCAAATCCTTCTGAAATTTCAACAAGTTGATTGAGAGTCTCAGCAGATGGTTGATTTAAAAGATTACGTTTTATGTATAAATTAATAATATCCATTCGTTCAGCTTCTCCTGGTAGATCAACAAAAAATAATTCATCAAAACGTCCTCTACGTAAAAGTTCGGGAGGTAATTTAGAAACGTCATTTGCCGTTGAAACTACAAATACTTTTGCCATACTTTCCTGAAGCCAAAATAAGAATTGTCCAACCATTCGAGTTGAAGTTCCTCCATCATTAGCGCCAGTAGCACCAGAAAGCCCCTTTTCTATCTCATCAATCCATAAAATACAAGGTGCCGCATTATCTGCAGAAGCCAATGCTTCTTTTAATCTATTTTCAGATTGTCCTAAATATTGTCCTTGTATTGCTGCAAGATCAAGTCGATATAAAGGTAAATTCCAATTTGCAGCAATAAATTTTGCTGATAATGATTTTCCACAACCAGGTACACCAACTAATAATACACCACGCGGAGGTCTCATCTTTCTAGCTTTTAAATCAGCTGTTAATAATTGCTTTTGATTATCAAGCCAGCTTTGGAGTCCACTAAGACCAGCTACTGATAAAGTAGAAGGATCAAGCTTCACTTTTTCTAATCCAGATATATCACTAAATAACTTATCCTTTGCATTACTCAACTCTTTGATATCATCTTTTGTCAAAGATCCTTTTGCCATTTGAGTTGCCAATACATTTTCTGCTTCAATCTTTGTCATATTAGCTAAAATAGATGCAGCCATTCTATATTCTGTTTCTTCCCATTCTAGCGGTATAGATCCTTTGTAAGGAATAACACATTCTTTAACCACTTCTAGCATTTCTTCTTCATTAGGCGGATCAAGCGTTATAGTCATTCCCAAACGTTGCAACTGAGGCCAAATACTCTTAGTCGTAATCAAGCAAATACTTCCTCCTCTTTCTATTGCCTGTACAATACAATCGTAGATATGTCTCGAAACTAAATTATCATCTTCTACATCACTAACTTCTGTAAATACAAAAGTTAAATTCTGTCTTTGCGAAATATTTTGTACGGCATAATCTAAACCTCCTGCTACAGAACGATCTTCATTTACACTCTTCTTTGATTTTATATCCATTGTACCATGAGATAAACTATGGACATAAATTGGTATATTAATTTCTTCTGCTAATTGTTGAATAACTTCTAAAACCCGTGCTCTTTCTATACTTCTAATTGAGATAAAAGGTATTCTTGCTCGAAACATTCGTAAAAGCGAAGTTTTGAACTCTGTTTTATTTGCCATATTAAAATAGTATCTTTCTACCTGTTGGTGGTATTAATGTATTTGTTATCTCTTTACTCTTTTTGTTTTCAGATTTAATTTCTTCTGGTAATTCACTCAAATAAAATGCATTCAACATAATTAACATTTGTTCTTTACCATTAGAATTTTTTGAAACATTATCTTTTAAAGATTGTTTAATTTCATTTACAAAGTCTTCAAGATCTTTCTTTAGTGTTTTTTGTAAATTTTCAGGAAAACCTTTTAATCCTACGAATTTATTTAATGGGTATAAATTTTGCTTTCCATTTCTCAAAGCAATTTCAAAGTCATTCATAGTTTTAAAATTTTGAAATTGAAATGAACGGTGAAATTGATCAAGCCAAGATTGTTTACGTTTTTTATAAGCTTCTTCTACTCTTGAATAAAAACGTGAAACTGTTCCAGCATCTACGGTAAAACTTCCATTACTCAAGTCTTCGAAAACCGTATCATTTCCATTCCCGAATTCATCCAATAGTTTAACCCAGTCCGAATATGTTGTTAGCCCTACCATTATTGCGGTTTGATTCGTGGATTTATAAATTGGTTTGGCGGAACTATATCCCAATCAGGAAATTTAGAATTTCCTTTTTCAGCTTCTGTTCTTCCCTGAAACAAATTTGGTTTCGGATTAGTCACACTGCTTTCTTTCTTTTGTTCGATATTATTCTCTTGATTAGTTATTGGGTTTTCATTGGTATTGTCACCTAAAATAATTTTATTCATCAATCTAAGTTTAAAATGTTAAATAATATTTCTTGCCGTTTCTTTTGATATGCTCGAGAAATCTTCGGGAATAATTGATTGTAAAAGCTCTCTTACTTTTTCTGCATTTCTATCTTCCATTGTATGTTCTTTTCTGTAATCAACTGTTTCAGCTATACATCCTCTTAAAACTTCTTTTGCTTTTTGCTTACGTTCTTCGATATTCTCTATTATTCTTTTTTTCTTTTTCTTATGACTATTTAGAGCATTCCATATCAAAACTGCTCCAATACCAAGTCCAACTATACCCGCTATAGGATGCAAACTAAAAGCCCAAAAACCTAGTATACAAATAAATGCTCCAATCAATACACCAGCAAAAGGAAATGAAAGTTCACGAAGTTTAGCATCTAACATATTCTTATAAAAGATTTCTTGCTCTTCTATAAGTTCATTTTCATTACTACCATCTTTAGTAGTTGTTTTGAAATCGTCTATATTAAGTTCAACTAGTTGTGGAATTTTACTTCTACTTTGTGCAGTAAATGTATCGTGAGCTTCAATTATCCAAGGTTGACTTATCGAAACAGCTAGTGCTTGAGTAACTTTTGTTGCCCCAGCCAATTCAGGATTAAACGATGCGTTTGTTAGAAGTTGTAAAAAGTCAACCTTTTCATCGAAAATATGTTTTTCAGCATTCATCATTGCTTGCGCAGCTGTTTTATCTCCATGCATTTGAATGATAAGTTGATTCAATCTAACTTCTTCTTGCAATGGCAATTCTTCATCATCAAAGTTTGTTACCAATAAAGAAAGAATCTCATCTAATTGAACTTTAACACTTTTTGAAAAATCTGCTGAAGAAGATACGATGTCATTAAAATGAGTATTTAAAATATCATGTGTTTTAGCTTCTTTCAAAGAATTTTCTAAAAGATCCCAATTGGTTGAAAACTTCTCTAATAAAGGATATTTACCTTCTGGTAAAGAACCTTTAGCTTCGAAGAATGCTACCCATTGTGATTTTTGCTCGTTAATATACGTATCTCCTTGCGTAAGCTGATCTAACCAATTTTTTACATTTGTTATCATTAATTGTCTTGCAGCAGGAGGAAATACACCGGTTGTTACAGCCTCAAGAATAACGATAAATTCTCTGTCCAAATGATGTGGATTTTGATGCATAAAATAGCGTTCTAACCATTTCATACTCGCTTCATTTCTTGCAAGCCTCCTCATAATTAGCATAAAGAAAAGTGTTGTTTTATAATCATCTCTTTTTAATGCCTCATTCAATGCTTTTTCATTTGTACCTCTATCACTTCTTACCCAAGCTGCTAACGCTACTAAAGCGGGTGCTAACCAGTAACCTGGTGCTTTTATCATCACCTCTTCGGTTGTAAATTTTAATGTATCATCACTCACAACACCTGTATCCACACCTTGTAAAATTCCAGTTGCCATTCTTCGTACATCTGCATAATAACCAAATTTAATCTGTAAATCTTGTTTCAAGTTACCTTGTCGTGTTTCAGCAAGTTGCAAAGCTTTATGTTTAATATCTGCTGCAACAAAATCTGCAAAAGCCTCAGCAAGTTTCACTAATTCACTTTCTAATTGATCTTGTTTAAAATTAAGTGTTCCTAATTCGGAATGTACGCCTGAAAGATCACTACTAATTGACCGTAAAGCACTATTAATAATAGATAGGTCTGCATATGATATTACCTGTTGTGACATATTTATACGTGTTTATTAAATTTATAATTTAGATGCTGTTCCGTCTTCGCGAATTAAGATCATTTTGTCAGTATAAACCTCAACCATTGCATAAGCATTATGCATAGCTACTGTTCTAGCTTTTTCAAAATCACCCTCCATTATTTCATTACTTTTGTAATGTTTAATAATTTGATTACCAATCAAATCAAGTGTATGTACTTCATAAGGATGTCCAAGAAAACATTTAGAAACTATACCCAGGGGCAAACTCGCTAATTCGGCTGTACCAAACTCTTCTTGTATACAATTCATTAACTCCTCCATTCCTTTTGTTTCTGTCAGGGTTTTTGCATCAAGTCCAGCTATCAAATCCATGTATTTTTTTGATCGCTTTCTTAAAATATCTCTATCACTAATAAAACCTGCGGTAATTGTTGACTTTTTGCTGGTATCAAGATTTATATTGTCATTTTGTAAAATTATTCTTGTCATTATTTTTAGTTTTATACTATTTTATCAAATATCAAAAAACTATCTCACAATAAATTATGGTTTCACGTAAAAGCAAAAAAACGCTTTCAAAAAATCTAAATTTTAATTTTTATTGAAAAAGAGGATCAAATACAACTACAATTTCATTATTACCTTCCAGATGAATGTATTTTTTAATTTCCTTTACAACAGAATGAATATCTTTTCCATTTATTTTAAGATATTTGTAATATGGATGGTAAAACAAGAGCAAATATAAAACCTGGTATGCTGGTTAATATTGTATTGAAAAAGGATCAACGAACTGGCGAATTGACTGAGGGTATCGTGAAAGATTTATTGACTTCTTCGCCTTATCATCATCATGGTATAAAAGTGCGTTTGACGGATGGACAAATTGGACGTGTGCAGGAAATTATTGAAGACGATTTTTAGAACGCATCACATTATAAATTAAAAGCTCTTATCAGTATTAGTAGGAGATGTGAGATTTGAGATAATAGATGTGAGATGTAATTTGTCAAACTGATTTCATTTCAGCTTCTTTTTATCGTCAGTCAGAGTGACGTTTGTAAAACGTTGTATCGAAGACTTAGACGATAAATAACAATTACTCACTAATTACTTTATTTATTCATTGTTAAAAGTGAATTTGAATATTGAAAAAGAATTAAGAAAACGGCATTAAAACTCACACGTTAAGAAAATGGTTGAATGCAACGTAAAAAAGGTTTTAGCCCGTAGGGTTTTTAAAATCTTTAGTGAAATGAGAACATTTTTAGTCGAGAGGTTTACAGCCAAGTCTTTTTTCGTTAGTTTTTTTGACTAAAAAAAGTGACAAAAGATTTCTCGATATCTCGAAATGGCATATTGGATGCGATTCTGAGACAAGCTCAGAATGACAGCGAGATGTTATTCTGAATATAATTTATGATAATATGAAGATAATTAGTAGTTCATTATTTTATTACGTTCATTTTTGTCTTGACACAAAAACGAACCAAAAACGTCAAGACTGCGATTTTCGACGTTCAATCTTCATTTTACTCACTAAAAATATTAAATGACTCGCTATCGCTCACTAATCTTTTTAACGCTCGTTTCAATGGATTGAAGCTCGTCTGCAAATCGTATGTCGGCTTTAAAATTCTTATTTACAGTAATGACGATCTACAAACTCATTGTTAAAAGTGAATTTGAATATTGAAAAAGAATTAAAAAAACGGCATTAAAACTCACACGTTAAGAAAATGTTTGAATGAAACGTAAAAAAGGTTTTAGCCCGTAGGGTTTTTAAAATCTTTAGTGGAATGAGAACATTTTTAGCCGAGAGGTTTACAGCTAAGAGTTTTTTGATTACTTTTTTGCTCATAAAAAAGTGATAGAAAGATTATTCTCGTTTTTCAAAACTATATTTCATTCATTTTTACCTTGACGCAAAAACATTTGAGATTAAGAATTTGAAATTAAAAGGAGAAGCTCCAGTGGAGCTTAGGTAAAAATTGTTACAAGTTGATTAATAATTATATGTTCATTTTTGTCTTGACACAAAAACGAACCAAAAAAGTCAAGTCCATACTTACAAGTCGGTCTATAACGACTACTCGCTAAATGCTTTAGATCATTCACATATAAAATGTGAACATAAATCATTTTTGACGCTCACTACGCCGAATTAACACTCGACTCTTCAGTAATGACGGATTTTAAGAATCATTGTTAAAATGAATTTGAATATTGAAAAAGGAATTAAAAAAAAACCGACGATTTAGAATCTAAATGCGATTCAACTCTAAATTATTGGAATAAAAAGTTGGAGTGTTTGAACAAAGCGAGTTGCCTACTTTATGGAAATAATTTATTTAAAATACCTGAGCCATAACATGGCTCCTCCTTTTAATTTCAAATGTTTTTTTGGATGAGCTTCCCCTAAGGGCATATGAATTCAATGTTCATAAAATAATATAGGTCATGAATAAAAAATGAAAGAAAGAGATTTCTCGATCACTTCGATTCATTCAGCAGACATCGAAGATAATAGGTGACTGTCATTCTAAAAGAGTGATAACGGAATGAGGAATCTTGTTATTCATGTTTTTTTTGGATAAGCTTCCCCTAAGGACATATGAATACCGATAATCAAAATAGATATTCAATGAATAAAAAAAGTGACATAAAGATTCTTCGACAAGCTCAGAATGACAAAGTCCGCAAAACTTTATAAAACCTATGTTTCTATTGTGGTTAGAAAATTAAAGGATTCAGTTCCTCACTTCGATACTTCGGTAGACTTTCAGTAACTGAAATTCAGTACCCCTGTTCAGAAGATATTAAATAACCGTCACTTCGAGTGATTTTCGAAATGTAATGTAGAAAATTGTATCGAGAAGTTAGACGTTTTAAAACGATTTTCTTCTTATTCTTCGACTTAATAAATGTGACAGCAAGAAAGGAAGAAAACTTACTTATTTATACAAAAAAAGAGATTCTAAATCATAGAATCCCTTTCAGCGGAGAGTGAGGGATTCGAACCCCCGGAGGTGTGACCCTCAACAGTTTTCAAGACTGCCGCATTCGACCACTCTGCCAACTCTCCAATAACGCAGTTTATTGCGGTATTGCGAGTGCAAATATAGAACGCTTTTTCGAATTTGCAAATAAAACTTTTTAACAATTATTTTACGAAAACCTTTTCGTAAAATAAAATTCAATTCAAATAAAACAATAAAACAATGGTTAATAGCTATTTATTAGTATTCGTAAAATTTAAAATTTCTCACTAAAAATTTATTTTTTTTCTATATTTTAGTATTTTCGTAGGAATAGTTGCTTTTTTATGACAATAATTAGTTTTTGCAAAAAAAATGTACGAAATCGTTATAATTGATTACTTTTGCCAAGAATTAAGTAAATAAACACAAATAAACATTTATTAAATGAACCGCTCTTCTTATGATCAACAACTTGCATCTTTCAATGAAATGAGCAAAAAGGTTGTAGAATTCATTAAAATTGTTTCAGATTTATGGTATGATCAATCTGTTGAATTGGTAATTTTCCGTAATCAATTAGTTGATAAAAACGTTAGTGACATCGTAAATCTACATCAGTATGCTGAGGAATTTGTAGAAAAAAAGATTGCTATCGACGATACATTAGCGATTGCTAAAGCTATTTCTGAAGCTAAATTACCAGCTTCTAGACTTGATGTTGGAAAATTAGCTAAAGAATATATTTCTGGGAATTACGCTTCGGCAGAAGCTTTCGTTGAAGAGAAATTAGGTGCAAGCAAAAATGTAAAAAGTGTTGAACCAAAAGACGTTGTTTTATACGGTTTTGGTCGTATCGGACGTTTATTAGCTCGTGAGTTGGCTTCTCAAATGGGAAAAGGTCAACAATTAAGATTACGCGCTGTTGTAACACGTGATAAAAACGATCCTGTTTTGTTAGAAAAAAGAGCTTCTTTGTTACGTCATGATTCTGTTCATGGTGATTTTGATGGAAACGTTGTAGCTGATCACGAAAATAATGCGTTAATCATCAACGGAGTTTCTGTTTACATGATTTCTGCAGCTCAACCAGAAGATATTGATTATACTGCTTACGGAATTAATAATGCTTTAATTATTGATAACACAGGTGTTTTTAAAGATGAAGAAGCGTTATCTCGTCATTTAAAATCTGTTGGTGCTGATAAAGTTTTATTAACAGCGCCAGGAAAAGGTGTTCCGAATATTGTTTACGGTGTTAATCATGAAGAATATAGCCCAGAAAATGTAAATATTTTCTCAGCTGCTTCTTGTACAACAAATGCAATTACGCCTATTTTGAAAGTTGTTGAAGATAATTTAGGTGTTGTAAAAGGACATTTAGAAACTATTCATGCGTATACAAATGACCAAAATTTGGTTGATAATATGCACAAAAAATACCGTCGTGGACGTGCTGCTGCTTTGAATATGGTAATTACTGAAACTGGTGCTGGTAGCGCAGTTGCGAAGGCTTTACCAAGTTTAACAGGTAAATTAACTTCGAATGCAATTCGTGTTCCAGTTCCAAATGGATCTTTGGTTGTCTTGAATTTAGAAGTTGGTAAAGACACATCTGTTGAAAATGTAAACAACATCATGAAAGATGCTGCATTGAACGGAGAATTAGTAGAGCAAATTAAATATTCGTTGAACAATGAATTAGTCTCTTCGGATATCGTTGGAACTACTGCTCCATCTATCTTTGATAGTAATGCAACAATTGTTTCTGCAGATGGTAAAAATGTTGTGATGTACGTTTGGTACGATAACGAATATGGATATAGCCACCAAGTAATGCGTTTAGCGAAACACATTGCGGGTGTTAGAAGATATACATACTATTAATAGTATTTTTTCCCTTTATTTAAAATTAATCCACTAGCTTTTTAGTTAGTGGATTTTCTTTGTAATCTATTCGTTTAAAAATAGCTAAATAAATTAATTGTTTTATTTTTGTTAATATTATATTAATGTTGATTATAAAAATTAACACTATTTTTGAACAACTAAAAAAAACATTTTATTTATGAAAAAATTTTACTTTAGATCATCCTTGCTAACTTTATTGTTATCAGGATTTGCCTTTGGACAAGGTTCTGAAACTTTTGAGTCTCAAACAAAATTAACAGATTCTTATGCTAACGGAAGCTTTAGTGGAGAAACAGCTGGAATTGTATGGAATTATACAAATGCGAGAAATGAAGCTACTTATCCAATCACGAATAAAGGAATTTTATTTCAAAGTTCAGGAAATAAACTAGAAACTACAATTTCTAATGGTATTGGTAAACTATCTTTTGATGTAAGAAAAGCTTATACGGCTGGAACTAATACTAGAAAAATAGAAATTCTTGTAGATGGAAATGTTGTTTTTACTTCTCCTACATTTGGTACAGCACAAACCGATAATACGATTTATCATTACGAAGTAGATATAAATAAAACAAGCTCTTCTGTTATAGCGTTTAGAAATGCAGGACCACAAATTACTTTAGATAATATTTCTTGGACAAAAGGACCAGAAATTACAGAAGCTCCTGTAGTAAATTCTAAAACGATTATAGGTACATATGGTGTGTTATTAACTGATGGCACAATAACAGCTACTAATAATCCTACTTTTTGGACTCAAACAGGTGTTTTACCGACAGGAATTTCTTTTGACAAAGGTGTTTTCTCAGGAACTCCAAAACAAGCAGGTACTTTTATCGCACAAGTTACTGCAACAAATATGATAGGTACGTCATCTCCTGCTAATATTACATTCGAGATAGCTAAAGCTAACCAAACAGTAAACCATGCTTTTGTTAGTATTTCTCAAAATAAAGGAACTACTTTCTCAGATTTACCAACGAAAACAGATCAAGGGCAAAATATAGTATATACATCTGCAGATAATTCTATTGTTTCTGCAAATGGAAATACATTATCTTTTGATGGTATTGGTTCTACAACAATTACAGCTACGGCAATTGGAGGAAATAATTTTAATGATTATACGACGACTTTTAATGTAAATTCAAATGATCCTAATGCCACTTATTGTTTTGAAGAGAATTTTACTGGATTGAAAGGAGATAATATAAGTTCAAATGGATCCGCAACAGTTTGGAATGGAAATGAAAACTTCACTTCATTAGTTCAAGCTTTTCAAGCTGGCGATGCTGTAAGAATAGGTTCTAGCTCTAATAAAGGATCAATAACGTCAAAAAAATTAGACCAAATTTCAGGGAATGTTACAGTTTCTTTTGACGTAAAAGGTTGGACATCTGTTGAAGGTAGTATAAATGTTACATTCGGAACAGAAACTAAAAATATACCTTATACAGCAAAAATGGGTGATGCTTTTGAAAATGTAACTGTAAGTTTTGAAAATGTTGTAGCAGGTTCTACTTTAAAATTAGAAACATCAGCGAAAAGAGCATTTATTGATAATGTGAGAATCCAATGTTCTTCTAGTAATAATTCTACAACATGGGACGGAACTGCATGGTCTAACGGAACACCGGATCTTACAAAAGATGTAATCATCAAAGGTAAAGTAACAGTTGATACGCAATTAGAAGCTAAAACGTTTACAGTTTCAGATGCTGGAGGTTCAGTTGTCGTAAAGTCAGGTGCTCGTTTAATCGTTGATGGGAAGATCGACAATCAAGCTGGTCTTACAGGATTAGTTGTAGAAAATGGTGGTAATTTAATCCAAAATCAAAACGTTGCTAACTCAGGAGCAATTACAGTTAACCGCGATAGTAAATCGATGGTTCGTAATGATATGACGTTCTGGTCTTCTCCGGTTCAGCAGGAAGCATCGCAACAAACTATACGTTCATTCTCTCCGGAAACATTATACAATCGTTTTTGGACATATAATGAAACAACAGATGAATTTACTCAGATTTTAACTTCAGATACAGACTCAAAATTATTTGAACCAGGTAAAGGGGTTTCTATCCGTGTTAAAAACACTTTACCAACAGGGCAAAATACAATTCATAATGGTGCATTTTTAGGTGTTCCGTTCAATGGAGATATAACAGTTCCTGTTCAATTTACAGCAAATGGATACAATTTAGTTGGTAACCCTTATGCTTCTAACATTAATGTGGAAAAATTCTTATTAGCAAATGAGAATGTTAATTCATTATATTTCTGGACACATCAATTCCCTGTTGGTTCTTCAGAATATGCAAATAATTATGCCGCATTCAACGTTGTAGGTGGTGTTATTCCTGATTTGTCAAACATTTCTGTTGGACAAGGATTTATCGTAGGACTTTCTCAAGCTACACCTACAGTTAATTTTAACAATACAATGAGAACTTCGCAAGATGCATTTTTCTATAAAAATTCAATTGCAGAGAAAAACAGAATTTGGTTAAGTTTATCAAAAGAAAGTAAAACAATTAGCCAAATTTTATTAGCTTATATGGATGGAGCTACAAACGATGCGGATAATCAAATTGATGCAAAAGTGATGCAAAGAGGATCTTCAGCAATCTACTCATTGATTAATAATGAAGCATATGCAATCCAAGGACGCAGCTTACCTTTTAAAACTGATGATGTCGTAAAATTAGGTTTTGAAACTTTAGAGCAAGGAAATTACACAATCAATATAGAGAAAGCTGATGGGTTGTTTGAAAAAGGACAGATTGTTTATTTAAGAGATAAAGAGTTAAATCAAGTACATAACTTATCAGAATCAGCTTATTCATTCACTTCTAAAGCAGGAATATTTGATACTCGTTTTGAACTTGTGTATACAAATAAAACATTAGGTACAGATGAATTGTCAAAAGAAAATGTTATTGTTTATACTAAAAACAATACAATTGTAGTGGATGCAAAACAAAATAAAATTTCTTCGGTAGAGTTGTATGATATTCAAGGAAGAAAAATATTTGTGAAAAATAACATTCGTGCAAGTGTTTACCAAGTTGAATCTTCTGCAAAAGGAATTTTAGTTATAAAAGTTCTGACTGAAGACGGAAAAGTTAAGACTCAAAAAGTTGTAAACAAATAATTTAACATCTAATAAAATAGTACAATATGAAAAATATAAAACAAATTATCTTAGTTGCAGGAGTTTTGCATTGTTCAATAGGTCTATCTGCTCAAGAAAATAAGATTTCGTTCTTTGAATCAACTAATCAAAATGAAAGTTCTGCTAGACCAGGAACCGGTGGTGGTGGAACAGATGTTGAAGATGCTGATCCAGCACCAATCGATGATTATTTACCATTATTGGTAATAGGGGCAGGATTGGTTGCTTTACGTTTCAGAAAGCAGTTATTAAAAAACTAATTTCTAAATTATATCAAAAAAGAAAGCTTCTCTATTTTTGAGAAGCTTTTCTTATTTTATCTGTTCCAAACTATTCGCAATTGCTTTATATAGAACTTCACCCATTCTTTCACAATTTTCGTAAGATTGATCTTTATAAAACTTTGCAAAACCAGTTCGTAATTGTGCAACATTTTCTGGTTTAGAAATATGATCATTTTTCATGATTTTCATTAAATCACGAAAACGTTTCGAACTATTCGAAATTCTTTTCGAAATCAAGGATTTTACTTCTTTTCTATATTGATCGACAGAATTTGGTTTCAAGCGATTATTCACCAAATCAACCATAATTTTATTTTCTTTGAAATACTGTGGTCGATAAATTTTTAAATTTCCTTCATAACATTGTTGATCGAAATCTATTGGTCGAATTCTATAGATAACTTGATCAAAATCGTGAATTGGAATCACCACATAATTATACGATCGCATATCACCTAAAAGACCAATAAAACAGCGTTCATTGAACTTTACAAACTCTTTTGCAATCTGATTTTTCTCTAAATCATTACATTTATCCAAATAATTTTTGATAAAAACATCTCCTGGAATTCCTAAAATATGCTCTTCAATCAATGTATTTTTGTAGACCAAAAAATTGATTCGATGTGGAGACAAAATATCTTCTAATTCTAAACCATAAATACGCGAAGCATCTGCTTTTTTGATGTAAAAATTGGTATAATTATCATTCAAAATATTACGAACCCGAATACGAAAAGGTTTCGAATTTCCGAACGTACAATAATCAATAGAATCAACAACAAGATAAGGCAAAGACTCCTCATCTCCGTCTGAATGTAAGTAGGTGTAAATTCTGTTTAGACTATCTTGTATTTCCTGATGTTCCGAGTCGGTATAATAAACACCTAACCAATGCGTATCATTTCCTTCCTTATCTTCCAATGCTACACAACCCGAAAAACGCATCAAATCATCATATTCTACACTCGCTTTTGTTTTGCGATGATATTTCTCTAAATAATGATTTAATTCGTCACTCACAGGATAAATAGGCTTTCTAAACTCTATTTTTACATCTTTCATTTCATGCTTATTAGTCTATACGAAGATAGGTCTAAATTTATTTTTTAAAATTGTTTATTGGATTAATATTTGCTAAATTCAAACATAATCTAAATCTAAATAAAATGAATATTCAGGTCAGAAATTTGACTCTTGAAGATTATAGTGATTTGACTGAATCTACAAAAGAAGCCTATCACAATCAGCTTGGAACTTGGACTGTCGACGAAATTAAAGAATTATTAGCTATTTTTCCGCAAGGTCAACTTTGTGTTGAAGTGGATGGAAAAGTTGTTGCTTCGGCATTGAGTATTGTGGTTAATTCGAAAAAAACGAACATCGAATCCAATTATGATACGATAACATCTAATGGTAAATTTTTAAAACATGATCCAGAAGGTGATGTAATGTATGGAATTGAAGTTTTTGTTCATCCAAATTATCGACAATTGCGCTTAGGAAGACGTTTATATGATGAACGTAAAGCGCTTTGTGAAGAAATGAATCTAAAATCAATTGTTGCAGGAGGTCGTATTCCAAATTATCATAAATATTCGCAAGAATTATCTCCTAGACAATATATAGAAAAAGTAAAAAGTAAAGAGATTTTTGATTCAACTTTAGCTTTTCAGATTTCGAATGATTTTAATGTCAAAAAAATCTTGAAAAATTATCTGAAAGATGATAAAGAATCCTTAGAATATGCCACTTTATTAGAATGGAATAATATCTATTACGAACCTGAATTGAAATCTAATTCGCCTACAAAACGTACTATTCGTCTTGGTTTGGTACAATGGCAGATGCGTTTGTTTAATGGTTTACAAGATTTTTATGATCAAATTGAGTTTTTCGTAAGTGCGGTGAGCGACTATGGCTCTGACTTTATCATGTTTCCAGAATTTTTCAATTCACCATTGATGAGTCCGTATAATCACTTGAAAGAGATTGAGGCGATGCATCAATTAGCTACAATGACAGATGATATTGTAAAGAAAATTCAAGAATTTGCAATTACATATAATGTCAATATTATATCAGGTTCGATGCCACATCTGAAGGAAGGAAAACTGTATAATACGTCATTTTTATGTCATCGTTCGGGGAAATTAGATTCGTATAGTAAAATACATATTACACCAAACGAGTTCAAATATTACGCATTGAATGGTGGTGACGAAATAAAAGTTTTTGATACCGACTGCGGAAAAGTAGGTTTGCTAATTTGTTATGATGTCGAATTTCCTGAATTGAGCCGTATTTTAGCCGATCAAGGTATGGAAATATTGTTTGTTCCGTTTATGACAGATACACAGAATGGCTATACTCGTGTAAGAAGTTGTGCGCAAGCTCGTGCAATAGAAAATGAGTGTTATGTGGCTATTGCAGGCTCTGTGGGAAATTTACCGCGTGTGAATAATATGGATATTCAATATTCACAATCGGCAGTTTTCACACCTTCAGATTTCTCTTTTCCAAACAATGGAGTTAAAGCAGAAGCAACTCCGAATACAGAAATGGTACTGATTTCTGATGTTGATCTTTATCTTCTAAAAGAGTTGCATGAGTATGGAACTGTAAAAACGATGAAAGACAGACGCAAGGATTTGTATGAAGTAAGACTAATAAAAACATAAAAAAAACCTCCAAATTGGAGGTTTTTTTTAGTTCTTATTCCCATTGGTTAGACTCGAATAAGAGCATAGACCTTAGGTTCGGTTAAGTATCTGTACTAAAATTAGAAATATTTTTTATAAGGGACAAATATTTTTTAGAAAACTTTGAACTTTAACATATTTCAATTTTGTTTAATAACTCTAATTCGAAGATTTGAATAAACTTTTCATTGAAATTATTTGAAACAAATTGATTAAAATAGATTTTTTTTCCATCGTTAGAAAAATGCGGAATTCCCGTTAATTCATTATTGATTTTTTGAACTTGATAGATTTGTTTAGATTTTTTTTCGGTTAAATCATTTAGATATATTTTATCGTTAACAAAATAAATAGCATATTTTCCGTTTGGTGAAAGATTGAATGGAGAGGTAATCGAATTTTCTAAAAAAGAATATTGAATAATTTCATTCGAAACTAAATTTACACCAAATAATTGCGTCTTATCAAATTCATCTTCCATCAAAAAATAGATGATTTTCCCATCAGGAGAAGAACGTAACCAATGTCTAAAATTACTAATTCCATGTTGAGTAAAAGTGATTCGTTTCTGCGAAATACAACTTGGTACATCTGGCAAAGTAGTTAAAGTTCCTTTTAAATTATCGTTTTCATCAAACCTTATTTCATTTGGAATTTCAGCAATAAAAATTTCCGTTTTCAAATTCCCTTTTTCATCACGCACATGTCCCTGAAATGCGATATTGTTTGTTGAGTTAATCCAACATTCATCAAAAGCTTTTTCGACTTCATCACTTCCATTTTTAGGATTTGTCACTATTTTCGAAACGATAATCGAGAACATTTCACCAGAATTATTTTCTAATGTTTTATCAAAATCAACCTCAACTTTTTTTGGAAACATCATTCCAACCACTCGCTGATCTTTTATGGTAGAATTTTGTTTAGATTCTTGTTCCAAGACATAATCGTTGTAGGTAAAACTAATCCAATTCTTTTCTTTTTTCCAAGAATGTGAATGTGTTCCTCCACGCAAAGCACCATTTGTAAAGGGAAAATTTATATTTCGTGCATCCATAAAAATAGGCTGATTTGGAAATTCTAGATCAATTGCGACACCTGTTCTTCTTGTTGGCGAATATGGATTTGCTTGATTTGCATTTCGAATACCATGTATAAAAATAACTTTATTCTCAATTTGCGAAAATGAGGCTGCACCAACACCAGGACCAAATTCTGTTTGACTATTTGTGGTATAAATAATTTCGGATTCGTAAGTATTCGTGTGAAGTAAACAGATGGAAGAAGTTTCTCCTATTTTTGTGTCATCATTACGTGTATCAAAAACAAGATAATTGCCATCAACCGATTGAATTTGATTATGATGAAGCGTATGTCCAAAATCATCATAAGTAAGTTGAATTGGATAATTTAGTTTCATAAAATGATTTAAACGTTTTTAATCGATAAATATTTTACAAAATGTTAAACTTATTGAATTTTAACACTTTGTATAGTATTTATTGAAATTATGTAAATTAATTTTCACCGGTTTAGATAAATTACAGATTATTTATTTTTTACAAACATAATTTTGTTCTCGTAAAGATAATTTTTTCTGTATAAAAATGAAGAGAGAATATGAAGAAGATATACTTCCTTTTAGGATTTGTACTGAGCGTTGGTATGCTTTACAGTCAAACTATAAATGTAATATTTAATGAAGATTTTGGAAAATCTACTACAAGAATTGGTTCGCAATATGTACCACAATCTGGAAACGATAATAATTTAGAGAAATTTGATAGTCACGGATCTAGTTTTTATCATTTGGCAGATCAATATTTTCAAGAAGCACCAAATCCAAGTAAAACAAGTCGAGCTACATCAAACCAAGATATTTGGAATATTGATAACGGATATTACGCTGTAATTGCGCCAAAAAATATTTACGATTTTACAACTGACGCTCCTGATGGAAATAATTTCTGGAAAGGTAGTTGGTGGCAGAAAATTCAAAATCATACCGACTCTTCTGATGATGGCGCAGTCTTAGTCGTAAATGGAGGTAAAGTTTTGAATCAATATTATAGACGTGTTGTGGTTTTAGAACCAGGAAAAACGTATAAAATATCAGCTTGGTTTTATGGCTCTGGAAGAAATAATGTTGGTGTAAATTTCGAAGCGCAGAATATTACAACAGAAGAAATTTTAGGATCATCGAACAAAGATTTAGGTATCACAAATTTCTATGATGGTTCCAATAATGTAATGAGATTAACGGAAGCAAATAAATGGGAACAAAAATCTTGGAGTTTCAAAGTACCTGATAGTAAAAGCTGCTCTTCGATTGCAATTGCGTTACGTAATAATGTAATAGCAGATGGAGGAAACGATTTTTACGTAGACGACATTATACTTGAAGAAACAACTGATGATGCAAATGTAATTGATTGTTCAAATAGCCCAGAAATCGACGCTGTCATAAAAGCGAATAACGATTCTTTTATTGTAACTTCTACAGATCGTACATTTAATATTATTTCTAATGACACTTATAATGAAGAATTAGCTAAAATAATATTATCTGGAAATGATAAAAACACAACAATTGCAACAATTGATAATTGGCCTGATGGAATTACGTTAAATCCAGAAACTGGAGAAATTACAGTAGCAGAAGGTGCAACTGTTCCGACTGAACCTTTGCGTTATCAAGTATGTAATACACTTGGAGTTTGTTCGACGGCACTTATAACGTTGAAATTCTCTTTTGATACGACAACATGTACTCAAAATCCTATAATTGGAACTCCAAAAGGATATACAAATGTTGGAATTTCTTCTTATAGTCAAAATGATAATTTTCCTTCTAATATTGCAAATGGATTTCTTGCTTTGCAATCGAGTAACAAAGGATTGGTGATAAGTCGTACAACTTCTTCTCAGATTTTAAAACCTCTTGAAGGAATGATTATTTACGATACTACAGATAAATGTGTCAAACTTTATAATGGCTCTGCTTGGAGCTGCATCAAAAAATCTTGTAATAATTAAACAATAAACATGAAATTTTTAATATATCTATCTTTATTTGTTGCACTTGCAATGAATGAAGCGAAAGCTCAGTTAATTATAGCAACGGATGAAAAAAGTGTAAACACTACAGAATCAACACTTTTACAATTCGAAGACAATAATTCTAAAGGAATAATTTTACCTGCAAACACAACAACATCTACCGAAGTTACTAATGGTACTTTTATGTTTGATCAAACAGATGCTAAAGTAAAAATGTACGAAAACAATAGTTGGATTGATTTATCAGATACCGGAGATAAATCTTCAATCATTACTAATTCTTCAACAGATAATGGCGAGGGTGTAATAGTTGGTTCTGAAAAAACTGATGCAAAAGGAATTTTAGTTTTAGAATCTACTGATAAAGCAATGGTTTTACCTCGTGTAAACGACGTTATCAATGATATTATTTCTCCTTATCCAGGACTAATGTGTTACGATATCACATCAAAAACAATTGCCTTTTTTGATGGTAAAGTTTGGAATTTTTGGAAGTAGAAAATAATACAAAAAAAAAGCTTGAACAAATGTTCAAGCTTTTAGCGGAGAGTGAGGGATTCGAACCCCCGGAGGTGTGACCCTCAACAGTTTTCAAGACTGCCGCATTCGACCACTCTGCCAACTCTCCAATAACGCAGTTTATTGCGGTATTGCGAGTGCAAATATAGAACGCTTTTTCGAATTTGCAAACCTTAATTTAAAGTTTTTTTAATACAAAAACTTAGTTTATTCAGTATCAAATAAATATTTTTTAAAAAAATTATACAATAATTACCAAAGCTATCTGAATAAGGAAACCAAGCGTGAAAAACAAGGCTGCAAACTTCAATAAAGTAAAGCGAAATGTTTCGTTTATGATTAATTTATTGACCAATGGTTTCGAGATTTTTTCGTCCAAAAGCTTTTCTACTTTTTTATAGAAAATCAATAATAAAATTATAATCACCATAACAACTGTAAATATCAAAATAGAACTCATCGAATGATAAAACATCATTCCCATCGCCATTCCTAATACAGCTAGTATCAATTGTGGTAATTGATTAATTGCTTTTCGAATCATTTCTTCAGTCTTTTTTAACCAATCAGCTCCAAGAATTTCTGGCGCAGCCATCCAAAAAGCAACAAATTGTAAAATCAAACCAAGTAAAGTAAAAATTTTTATCATTCTCAAAAATTCAATTATAGTTAAAGATAAAAAAAACCGTTTAAAATAAATTAAACGGTTTTCATATTATTCTTTTCAAAAAAGATTATTCTTCCTCTTCTTCGTCTTCTTTCATCGTATGATAAACGTTATTGACGTCCTCATCTTCGTCAAATTTCTCCAACAATTTCTCGATGTCAGCTTTTTGTTCTTCTGTTAATTCTTTTGTTGTTTGTGGAATTCTTTCAAATTCTGATGAAATAATTTCATATCCACCTTCTTCCAAAGATTTGAAGATTGTTCCGTAATTCTCGAAAGGTGCAATTAATACAATTCCATCTTCATCCTCAAAAATCTCCTCTACTCCAAAGTCAATCATTTCAAATTCTAATTCCTCTAAATCTAAATTTTCAGGTTTTTGAATTTTGAAATTACAGATATGATCAAACATAAATTCAACAGAACCTTGCGTTCCTAATTGTCCATTACATTTACTGAAATAAGAACGAACGTTAGCTACTGTACGATTGTTGTTATTTGTAGAAGTTTCAACTAAAATAGCAATTCCGTGAGGTCCATAACCTTCGAAAATAACTTCCTTATAGTTTTCTGTATTTTTATCAGATGCTTTTTTGATTGCGCGTTCGATGTTATCTTTTGGCATGTTAACAGCCTTCGCATTCTGAATCACCGCACGAAGATGAGAATTTGAATGCGGATCAGGTCCTCCTGCTTTTACTGCCATTACGATATCCTTCCCAATTTTAGTAAACGCTTTAGACATTGCCGCCCAACGTTTTAATTTACGTCCTTTTCTAAATTCAAATGCTCTTCCCATTTATACTTGTTTTTATAGCTGCAAATTTATTCATAAAACGAAAAAAATCCAAGAACTATGTCTTGGATTTTTAAGATGTTAATATTTTAGAATGATTATTTCAATCCGTGATATTTTAACATAGGCTCAATTGAAGGGTTTTTACCTCTAAAATTTTTGTAAATCACATTCAAATCGTCCGAATTTCCTTGAGAAAATACTTTATCTCTCAAAATTTGACCATTTTTACGTGACATTCCTCCATTTTCTATTGTCCATTGGTATGCATCATGATCTAACATTTCTGCCCAGATATACGCAAAATATCCAGCTGCATATCCTCCGCCAAAAATATGGCTAAAGTAAGAAGAACGGTAACGAGGCGGAACTTGTGGTAAATTTGTTTTATTATCAATTAAGGCTTGTTTCTCAAAATCATCTACACTTGTTATTGTTTTATCGACAGAAACAGTGTGCCAAGACAAATCTAAAGCCGCAGCAGAAAGTAATTCTGTTAACGTATAACCTTTATTAAAATTAGATGCTTTTTTCATTTTTTCTACCAACGCATCAGGAATAGCAGCTCCTGTTTGGTAATGCTTCGCATAATTTTTTAGGATAGATGGTTCCGTTACATAATGCTCGTGAAATTGCGATGGAAACTCAACAAAATCTCTCGAAACATTTGTTCCAGATAAAGTTGGATATTTTTGATTTGCAAAGAAACCGTGCAACGCATGTCCAAATTCATGGAAAGTCGTCACTACATCATCATACGAAATCAACGCAGGTTGACCATTTGCAGGTTTTGTGTAGTTTCCGACATTATAAATAACAGGTTTTGTTCCAAATAAGTGCGATTGCTCTACAAGATTACTCATCCAAGCACCTCCTTGTTTAGAATCTCTTTTGAAATAATCGGTATAAAATAATCCCAATTGAGAACCATCTTCATTAAACAATTCGTACACTTTTACATCTTCGTGCCAAGTAGGAATATCTGTGCGCTTTTTGAATGAAATTCCGTACAATTCTTTCGCCATAAAGAAAATTCCATTCTCTACAACTGAATCCAAAACGAAATAAGGTTTCATTTCATTTTCGTCAATATCATATTTCTCTTTACGTACTTTCTCCGCATAATAATTCCAATCCGCAGCTGTTAATGTATTTGCAGGATTTTCTTTCTTCGCTAACGCTTCAAATTCTTTTGCATCTTTTTGTGCCATTGCAGTTGCCGCTGGAATCATTTGATTCAAAATTCCTTTTGCTGCTGTAGGATTTTGCGCCATTTGATCTTGCAAATTCCATTCTGCATAATTCGAAAAACCTAATAATTTAGCTTTCTCCGCACGTTTTTTAACCAAAGTTAAAATTGTAGCACGTGTATCGTTTTCGTCTTTTTTCTCTGTTCTAATCCAAGCTGCATCAAATAATTTTTTTCTTGAAGCTGCATTAATCATATTTTGCAATTCAGGTTGTTGCGTTGTATTCAATAAACTGATTAAATATGTTCCATCAGCTTGTTTGAAAGCTTCTAAATCAGCATCACTCAAACCAGCTAATTCTTCTTTCGAAAAAGTAACGCCACCAGATTTTGTTCCTTTTAATAATTGATTTGAGAATTTAGTTTCTAAAGAAGCAATTTCTCCATTCAATTTTTTCAATTCATCTTTTTGTGCAGCAGATAAATTTGCTCCAGCCAATTCAAATCGTTGATAATACACATCTAACAAACGAGATGATTCTTTATCTAAATTCAATGATTTTTTATTGTCATGTAAAGTTTTTACACGTTGAAATAATTTATCATTCAAATAAATTGCATCGCTATGAGCGGCAAATTTAGGAGACATCTCCTCCTCTACTGCTTGCAATGTTTCGTTTGTATTTGCACCTGTCAATAATCCAAAAACATGATTAACTCGTGTTAATAATTGACCAGATTTTTCCATCTCAACTAATGTATTTTCAAAAGTTGGTGCTTCAGAATTATTAGCAATTTTATTGATTTCGACTAATTGTTCAGCCATTCCTTGCACCAAAGCAGGTTTGAAATCTTCGTTTTTAATTTTCGAAAAATCAGCAGTTTGGTAAGGCAAAGTGCTCACTTCAAAAAAAGGATTTTTATCGTTCCACATACTATTTGTTGACTTTTCGCTACAAGAAGTGGCTAGGATTGACGATCCTACCATCATTCCGTAAAAAAGTTTTTTATTAAACATTTTTATTATTTTTAGACCTAACGAAGTTAAACTTATAATGTGAAATTTCAAAAACATTCTGTTTTTCATTCAAACGATGGAAAATATTTAAGCTAAATCTTAAAAGTTAAATAATTAATAAACCTTACCGAAAAGATTGAATTTTCTTCGACGAAAATAATTATCTTTGAAAAAGAGTGAGGAAAAATTTCACTCTTTTTTATTACCCTAAAAATCAATCCATTTTGTATTTAGATTTAGAAGAATTAAAATATTTATTAGCCGAAAGTGTTGAAGAATTGCCTAGTTGGGAATCACACCAAAAGCTTTCACCTCCATATCGTCAAAAATTTGATTTAGAATATGTAAAACGTACCAATCCAAGAAGTGCGTCTGTCATGATTTTATTGTATCAAAACGAAGATGGCGAAATTGAATTTCCAGTAACCATGCGTGTTTCGTACGAAGGAGCGCATTCGCATCAGTTTTCTTTACCAGGTGGACAATTTGAAGAACAAGATATTAGTTTTGATGAAACTGCTATTCGTGAAACAGTGGAAGAACTTGGTGTAGATTACGAAAACATTGAGATTGTAAGACAATTGAGCGAAATGTATATTCCGCCAAGCAATTTCTTGGTTTATCCTTATATCGGAATTTATCATGGAGAGCCACATTTCAATCCAGATGAGCGTGAAGTACAATATGTTGTTCCATTAAATTTGGAAGCTTTTTTGAATGCTGATTACGAAGTTTTTGAGAGAGAATTTTCTGGTCAAGTTGTCGAAATTCCTGGTTATAACATTGGTGACGATGAATTTCTTTGGGGCGCAACGGCAATGATTTTAGAAGAATTTAAAGATTATCTAAAAATCGTATTAAATTTGTAACTTAAACAATTAAGAACTCGTGTCTCAAAAAGCAAAGAAAAAGAACGCATTTCGCGATTCATTTGGACATCTATATTTCCTAAAAAGGACGTTAATTTTCTTATTAGGATCATTTACCTATAACCGTTATAATGGTTTTAATAAACTAAAAGTTAGTGGTACAAAAAACTTGGTTCATTTGCCAGCTCAAAATGTATTATTCGTTTCGAATCATCAAACTTATTTTGCTGATGTTTTTGCGATGTATCATGTATTTTGTAGTGTAAAAAATGGTTTTATTGATACTATTAAAAATCCAATTTATTTACTTAATCCTAAGATTGATTTTTATTACGTTGCCGCAGAGGAAACGATGAAAGATAATCTTTTGACGAAATTATTTGCCTACACAGGAGCGGTAACCGTAAAAAGAACGTGGCGTGCAAAAGGAGAAAATGTAAATAGAAAAGTAGATTTAAGCGAAATTAACAATATCGATATTGCGTTGCAAAGTGGTTGGGTCGTAACGTTTCCGCAAGGGACCACAACTGCATTTGCGCCTGGTCGTCGTGGAACTGCGCATTTAATCAAGAAGAATAAACCAATTGTAATTCCAGTTGTGATTGATGGTTTTCGTAGAGCTTTTGATAAAAAAGGTTTGCGCATCAAAAAACGTGGAATTAATGCGACAATGACATTCAAAGAGCCTTTGGAAATCGATTATGAAAATGATTCGAGCGATGCAATCATGAAAAAAATTATGAATGCAATTGAGCAAGCGCCAGAGTTTAATAAGGTTCGACCAATGGACGAAATTCTTGCTGAAAATAGTGAAAAATCATTGGATGATTATTTGAACGAAGATGACGAAGAGTTTGATGATTTCGAAGAAATGGGCTACGACGAAGAAAATAAAAAAGACTAAAAGAATACAACATACAAAATGAAAAAAGTTCATTTTATTGCAATTGGTGGAAGTGCAATGCACAATTTGGCGATTGCTTTGCACGAAAAAGGTTATCAAGTAACGGGGTCTGATGACGCAATTTTCGAACCTTCGAAAACACGTTTGGATCAACGTGGTATTTTACCAGAAGAAATGGGTTGGTTTCCAGAAAAAATTACAACAGATTTAGATGCTGTGATTTTAGGTATGCACGCTCACGCTGATAATCCTGAAATGTTACGTGCGCAAGAATTAGGTTTAAAAATCTATTCATATCCAGAATATTTGTACGAACAATCGAAAGATAAAACGCGTGTTGTGATTGGTGGTTCACATGGAAAAACGACGATTACATCAATGATTCTTCACGTTTTGCATTATCATAATATCGATGTAGATTATATGGTTGGTGCGCAATTAGATGGTTTTGATGTGATGGTAAAATTGACAGAAGACAACGAATTTATGATTATGGAAGGAGATGAATATTTATCTTCTGCCTTAGATCGTCGTTCAAAATTCTTGTTGTATCAACCAAATATTGCGTTGATTTCTGGTATTGCTTGGGATCATATCAATGTTTTTCCAACGTTTGCAGATTATACTTCTCAATTCTCAAAATTCGTAGAATCTATCGTGAATGGAGGTGCTTTAATTTACAATGAAACAGATGAAGAAGTTGTAAAAGTTGTAGAAGAAACTGAGAAAGCAATCAAGAAATTTCCTTATCATTTACCAGAACATTTTATCGAAAATGGAATCACTTTTATCGAAACAGAAGATGGTCCAATTCCATTAGAAGTCTTTGGTAATCATAATTTGATGAATTTAGAAGGCGCTCGTGCAATTTGTAAACAATTAGGTGTAATGGATGATGACTTCAACGAAGCAATTCAATCATTTAAGGGAGCATCTAAACGTTTGGAATTAATTAATCGTACTTCTGATTTTGTTGCGTATAAAGATTTTGCTCATGCGCCAAGTAAAGTAACTTCGGTAACCAATGCTGTAAAAGAACAATATACAGATAAAACAGTTGTGGGATGTTTAGAAATCCATACCTATTCGTCTTTGAATCCTGAGTTTTTGGTTCAATACAAAAGCGCTTTAGATAAAGCTGATATCAAAATTGTAATGTATAGCCCAGAAGCGTTAGAAATAAAACGTATGGAAATGATTTCTCCAGAAGATATCAAAAAAGCGTTTGGAGACGATTCGATTTTGGTGTTTACGAATGGTGAACAATTGCAAGATTATATCGAAAGTTTAGATAAAAAAGATAAAGTATTTTTGATGATGAGTTCAGGAAACTTCGGTGGAGTAAACTTGAATGAATTATTTAAAGCATAAAAAAATCACCTTTCAAAAAAAGGTGATTTCCACTTAAATATCTATAAAATATAGAAAAAGAGAACTTAATTTTTTAGGTTCTCTTTTTATTTTTTGTCAAATGGTCAAAATAATCATTTTGGGTTTTTGGATTACTTCTTTTCAAATATCAGTAAACTTAGAACTATTTTAAACTTTTTCGGAACTATTAATTTTAAAAACATTATTTTAGAAAAAACAGAGGTGATATAAACTTTTAGTAATACTCTACTCACTTTTGTTAGCTTTCGCCATCAAAAAAACACCTCTGTTTTTACTATAAAATTATAGTGACCCTTTTGATAGTAACAAAGATGATAAAAATCGAGATTAAAAAAAGTTTGAAAAGTAGCCTAAAGATGTCCAAAACGGAAGTTATTGTAAACTTTTTCTAAATTGAGTTGGACTAATTTTTAGATGTTTTTTAAAAAAATTTCCGAATGAATATTGGTCAGAAAAGTTTAACTCATTCGAAATTTCAGAGATTGTTTTAGTTGTTTCACTCAACAATACTTTCGATTCGCGAATCACAACAGAACTGATTAATTCTTTTGTCGTTCTACCCGTTATTGATTTACAACATTCAGTTAAATATCTAACTGTAATATTCAGTTTATCTGCATAATATTTTGCATCTCTATTTTCTGTATAACCCTTATTTAAGTCATTCAAAAAACGTTTTACAATATCATCTTTTCGCGTTCCTTTTCTTACAATAATTGTTTGTTGTTTCGAAAGTTCGCTAAACGTTGTGTAAACAATCGCATAAAATAAATTGAATTGTAAATAACGCACGAATTTGGTCGATTTCTCTTGCAAACGCAACTTTAACTGCAATAAAAGCTCTATTAAAGCAGAAAATTCTATTTCATTGAAATGATAATTATTAACTCTGCTTTCGCCAAAAAATTGGTTGTATTCATAACCACTCAAATCGATAATCGACGTATCTAAAATCTTTTTGGTTAAGACTAAACTCAATAATTCTAAATCAGATGATTTTGAAATTATTTGATAAGATTTATTAGGTTCTGGGAAGAAAACATCGTGTTGTTTAAGTTTAATTTCTTGGTCATTTTGAGAAATAATTAAATAACCATGCTGAATAAAAATCGTTTGAATCAAATCTTTTTTCAAACGTTTATTCTCGACAGTTTGCTGAATAAATTCCTCTTGATCAAAAACATTAAAATTCTCCATAAATCAACACAATAGTTTTAGTTAATTTGACACAAATTTTAATCCAATAATTGAGCAGATTAAAGTCGTTAAGAAAAAAACGCGCCAAAAACTTGCCGGTTCTTTAAAAATAAAAATTCCGACCAAAACTGTTCCGACCGCTCCAATTCCCGTCCAAACTGCATAAGCCGTTCCGATTGGTAATGTTTGCGTTGCTTTTACCAACAAAACCATGCTCACCGTTAAGAAAAATAAGAAGCCGCCATACCATAAATAGGTGTCATTTCCGGTTGCTTCTTTTGCTTTTCCAAGACATGATGCGAAACCGACTTCACACAAACCTGCGATTAGTAAAATTATCCAATTCATTTTTTACTGATTTATTTATAAAAATTAAGACTACAAAAATGTAGCCTTAAAATTAATTATTTATTTTTTGAATTATTTACCGAAACTATCGCTAAATTCTACTTGACCTTTGATGTGTACTTCGCTCCATGTTTTAGAAACGCCATCCGCACCTTTGTGTAATTCGAAACAAGCCTGATTAAGAGCTTCCATCGCTTTTCCTGCGTTAAAATCCATCAAATCAACATCTGTTTCAATTGAAAAAACATTGTTCTCAAACGTCGATTTTACTTCGTATTCTTTAGAAGCATTATTCAACGTTAAATTCAAGAAAGTTTTACCATCTCTGAAATGTAATTGACCTTTGATTTCGCTTGTATTGATCATGTTTCCGAACAAAATATCTTTCAATTTTTGATCACGATCAATTTGATCAGAATTTAATGTAGCAACTGTTGCAATAATATTTGCACCTTCTAAAACTTCTTGAGGCGTTTTTCCATCTTCTTTTGCATCTTTCACCAAAACAACATCAAAACGTCCTGAAACAGCTACTTTTTCTGTCGTTTTATAAGCCGTCCACTCAACTCCAGATTTTCTAATCACACCTTCTACAATTTCAGTTGGTTCTTCCACTGTAACAGCAGTTTTAGCAGGTTGTTCTACTGGTTTTTCTTCTGTTTTATTCGTACAATTCATCAACATTACTGATGCACAGCATATAATCGCTATAGATAATTTTTTCATTTCAAACTTTTATGTTACAAAAGTACAACAAGCCAAGACTAATTCACAATTGATTTTTAACATATTCTGAAAAAAGTCTACTTTTGTAACATGATAAAAAATCTTCTAAATACGTGTTTGATTATCATTTGTTTGCCATTTATCTTAATTTATGAGATTTATTGTTCGGTTTACAAATACAGAAAATAAATTGGTAACTTCGCTTTCAAATTGAAAAGATGAGCGAAAGAATAATAGGAATAATGGGTGCTATACCGCAAGAAATAAACGGTGTAGTCAACTTATTAACAAACAAGCAAGAACATAAAATTGGTCGAAGAAGTTATTTTACTGGAGAATTAAACAATCAAAAAGTTGTGGTCGTTTATTCTCGTGTTGGTAAAGTTGCTGCTTCTGCTACGGTTACAACTTTAATCCTTGAATTTAAAGTTTCTGAATTGATTTTTACAGGTGTTGCAGGCGGAATTCATGCTGATGTAAAAATTGGAGATATTGTGTTAGGACAAAGTTTGATTCAACATGATATGAATGCACAACCTCTTTTTCCTGCTTATGAAATCCCTATGTTAGGAAAAGCTTATTTTGAGGCTGATTCTTCTCAATTAGAAGTTGCGACAACAGCTATTTTAGAAATTTTAGAAGAGCAACATTTGCATAATGTGATTTCTGAAAAAGATTTGGATAAATTTAATATTCATCAACCTCAACTACATGTCGGTTTAATTGGTTCTGGAGATTTATTTTTCTCGACAAATTCTCAGAAAGAAAAATTACAACAAAACTTACCCGAAATACTTTGTGTCGAAATGGAAGGCGCTGCAGTAGCACAAGTTTGCTACGAATTTGATATTCCTTTTATCATCATCAGAACAATATCAGACGATGCCGACGATCATTCTACATTAGATTTTAATAGTTTTATAGAAAAAATTTCGAATGTATATTCAATAGAGATTATTAAGAACATCATCAAGTAAAAAGTCCTTTAAAAAGGGCTTTTTTTATGATGCACACATTAATAAAAAAAATCATCAAAAGATTTGATGATTTGCTTTCCAAATATTTAAAATGGATTGTGGGGAGAGCAGGATTCGAACCTGCGAAGGTTACCCAACGGATTTACAGTCCGTCCTCGTTGGCCGCTTGAGTATCTCCCCGCCTAATAATAAAGTATTCTTCAAAAAAGAAGAGCCGATAGAGGGACTCGAACCCACGACCTGCTGATTACAAATCAGCTGCTCTAGCCAGCTGAGCTACATCGGCGATTTTTTATTTTTGTTTTAAAAGTAAAATATAAACTTTTTTGGAGCCGATAGAGGGACTCGAACCCACGACCTGCTGATTACAAATCAGCTGCTCTAGCCAGCTGAGCTACATCGGCTTTTTAGTGGGGAGAGCAGGATTCGAACCTGCGAAGGTTACCCAACGGATTTACAGTCCGTCCTCGTTGGCCGCTTGAGTATCTCCCCGACCTATATTTTTGCTGAGCCGATAGAGGGACTCGAACCCACGACCTGCTGATTACAAATCAGCTGCTCTAGCCAGCTGAGCTACATCGGCAAAAATATTATTATTTGAATATTTCAAATTGAAAACAGGAGATTCATTTCTCGAAAGAAGTGTTGTTCCTTTTTCGTGGTGCAATATTAGGGCAGTTTTTCGAATCTCGCAAATGTTTTTTCAAAAAAAAGTAGAAGTTTTTTCGAAAAAACCACTTCAATTTTGAAAATCAGAATTTTAGAATTCAAAAAAAAATCAAACTTTTTTTCAATAAAAGTAAAAAAGATAATATTCTATTTACATTAGAGTCCCTATTTTTGTGGTCAATTAATCATTAATGCATCTTATCATACAAATTTTGCAACTTTTCGGAGCAATTGCTCTGTTCATTTTTGCGATAAAACTATTAAGCGAAAATTTACAAGCGTTATCTGGATCGAATTTTAAACGCACTTTAAACAAATTAACCAAAAACAATTTATCGACAATTGTTACAGGTACTTTTTTTACAACAGCCATACAATCTTCCTCGGCTGCAAGTGTATTTATATTAGGATTTGTAAATGCTGGATTGATTAATTTGCGAAAAGCATTTGGTTTGATATTAGGTGCAAATATCGGAACTACGCTTACATTATGGTTGGTCTATTTCGGAATGAAATTCGATTTGATACAAATTGCATTGCCTCTTATATTAGTGGCTTTTCCATTTTATTTATCAAAAAAACGTAATCAAAGAAAAGTAGGTGGAATTTTATTTTCACTTTCATTACTTTTTCTTTCGCTATATTTCTTGAAAACTTTTTTACCTTCTATAGAAAGTCATCAAAAGTTACAAGAATTCTTTCAACATTTATCGCATTATGGTTTTTTGACTAATTTATTATTTATTCTATTTGGAATATTATTAACAGTTTTAGTCCACTTTTCGTCAGCATCAATTACCATTGCAATTTTATTAGCAAGCAAAGGTTTACCTATCGAATTAGCCGCAATGATTGTTTTAGGAGCTAATATTGGAACAACTTTTACAGCGCATTTAGTTGCAGCAATTGGAGATAAATACACAAAAGTAGTCGCAGCATTTCATACATTTTTCAATGTTGTAATTGCGTTTATTTTTATGTTGATTGCTAATATTGTTTTAAAATTTATTGATTCAGCAATTTCATCGAATATTGCTATACAGCTTATTGCTTTTGATACCATTAGTAATTTGGTTGGTGTAATTTTATTTGCTCCTTTTATCAATAAATTGGCTTTCTACTGTCAGAAAAAGTATTTCTCGGTAAAATCTACAGATAATAAGTTAGAGTTTTATGCGATTCCATTTGGAACAAATTCTGACCTATATAAAAATGAAGCCAACAAAAAACTTCTGAAACTTGCTTCTACAACAAAACAAACGATTTATACGCTTGGTCGAATGATTACTGAAAGTGATGAAGAGAAAATTTTGGTTTTTCGTGAACGAATTTTGGAACTCGAAAAAGAAGGTGATCAATTGGAGCGAGAAGTCAATGAATTTTTGAATGAAATTGCTGATTTAGATTTACCAAACGAAAATAAAATTGCGATTCATCAACTAATTACGCTTTGTCATCATTTGGAAAGTGTGGGTGATATTGCGATTAAGATTTCGTCTATTCATCGTCGTCGTAGAATGACAAATAGTTATTTTACACCAAAAATGAGAACCTATTTGGTCGAATTTCAAAACAATTTAGATCAAACAACGCGAATTTTAAATCAAAATTTGAACGAAACACAAGAAGAAGTTTCTATTAAACAAGCGGAGTTTATCGAAAAAACGATTAATACAATTTACAAAGATGCCGAAGCCAATTTGATGAAGACAATCGAAAAAGAGAAGCTTTTGACTACAAGTGCGCTTTTCTACAAAGATTTAATTCAGAATTACGAAATTCTTGGTGATCATCTATACAAAGCTAATGCAACAATTGTTAAGCTAAAAAATCAGTAGATTTTTGTAAGTTTAAAGAAATTATATTGCATGGCTACTACATTTACAATAAAGCTTGAAGAGCAAATTATTGGAACTACAGAATTTGAATTTGCAGATGTTCCGATGGGAGTTGTTTATGGCAAAATAAATTTTATAGATATTGAATCTCCTTATTTATTATTCAAAAATTATTGTTTAGAAAATAACATCCAAATCAATGATGATTTTGAAGATTCTAGAATGATAGATACTGTTGTTATTCCAAATCTTAGAATTTATTATAATGATTTTAAAGAAGAATTAAAAGGCTGGGGAGCTGCAATTACTGGTTCTGAATTTTTAGATAATAAAATCTATTTTGAAATTCAATTTGGTGGTGTAATTTCAGAAACGATGTCAACTTTATTCAAACATCATTTTGATGAATATTTTAAATAATAGCTTATCTTGAATTAAAATTCATCAATTCGAGTGATTTTTAGAAATATATTTCTAAAAATTGTATCGAGAATTAAGATGAATTTTAAATACTAAAACCTTATTCTCGATACAAAATTCTAAACGAATTTCACTCGAATTGACGGTTTTATTTATAAATTTTCATAAAAATAGCATGCAAAGAAGTTTATCTGAAAAAATAAATTATGATTTGGAACAAGGTCGAAAGCACAAAGCAACTTTACGATTAAGAAATCTTATCAATGAATTTCCAAATGATTTGACTTTAAGAAATAAACTGGCTGAAATTTATTATGAAAGTGGCTTTTTAGATGAAGCTGGTAAATTTTGGATTTTATCAGAAGAAAGAAATTCAGAAATTGAGCGATGTATCGAAATTTACAAAAACTCTGTCAATAATTCTGGAAATCAGATTTTGAAAGACATTCTTTTTCGTGGAGATAAAACTAAATTATCACCTCATCTGCAATCAATTTTAAACGAATTAGAAAAAGATAGTTTCGAAAAGACTAAAAATATTCCCAATTTTCTACCTAAGAAAAATTACCAAGAAGAAAATAATTATAAAGAAACCTTTAAAGATAAACTTATAAAATATTTATTTTTTGGATTTCTAATTTTTATAGTTCTATTGATAATTCTTGGATTTATAAAATTAATTGAATGGTTTTAACTTCTAAATTCGCACACTTCTACTCTATTTTGTAATTTTGCAAAATGTTTGATTCAAAGCAAATTTTTTCTATTCAATCCGAAGAAGATTTCCAAAACGTTGCATTGGAAGTTTTCCGTTATCAAGCGCAAGAAAATGAAGTCTACAAAAACTTCTTAAATTTCTTGAACGTTGATTATTCTACTGTAAAACACACCAACGAAATTCCTTTTTTACCGATTCAGTTTTTTAAGAAATTTGAATTGATTTCGGGAAATCGTGAAGTGGAAAAAATTTTCACAAGTTCTGGAACAACTGGAATGGCGACAAGCAAGCATTTGGTTACGGATTTGGCATTGTATCATTACAGTTTAGAAAAATGTTTCGAACAATTTTATGGTCCACTTTCCGATTACACTATTTTTGCTCTTTTGCCTTCGTATTTGGAGCGCACAGGTTCGTCTCTAATTGATATGGTGGAGTATTGGATTGAGAAATCCGGCAGCGATAAAAGTGGTTTCTACTTGTATAATCACGATGAATTGTACGAAAATCTTATTGCCCACGAAAAAACGGGCAAGAAAGCAATTTTGATTGGTGTTTCGTTTGCTTTGTTAGATTTTGTCGAAAATTATAAAATGAATTTGCAACATACAATTGTCATGGAAACTGGCGGAATGAAAGGTCGCAAGAAAGAAATTACGCGCGAAGAATTGCATTCAATTTTGAAAAATGGTTTCGGAACAAATGAAATTCATTCGGAATATGGAATGACGGAATTGCTTTCGCAAGGTTATTCTCGAGGAGATTTGACGTTTAAATCGCCAAATTGGATGCGAATTTTGATCAGAGAAACCGAAGATCCTTTCCAATATGTTGAAGAGGGAAAAACAGGTGGCGTAAATGTGATTGATTTGGCAAATTACAATTCGATTAGTTTTATTGCAACTGATGATTTAGGTAAAAAAATAACTCACAATCAATTTGAAATCTTAGGACGTTTCGATCATTCGGATGTGCGAGGTTGTAATTTGATGGTGATTGAATAATAAATAAAATCCCGCACTGAGAAATTCAATGCAGGATTTTGTTTATTTCTTTTTCATTAAAATGACTGTATCCTTATTTCTTTCTGCTATTTTGTTTAAAAATTCTGAATATTCTTTGAGTTCTTTATTGGTTATAATTGCTTGATTAATCAATAAAATATAGGAAATAACAAATTCGTTATTTTTAATTTCGAGATGTTGTTTATATTGTAATTTATTTCCTAAAGCATTAATTTCTTTATCAAAACTATCATGTTTTAATGTAAAATCATTTGGAATTTTAGATTTAAATTGAATCACTTTTTGAAATGGAAAATCTAATTCAACTTGATATTTTCTATCCTTATCAATGGCTAAAAAATTTAAATCTTCATTAAACGGAAATTCAAATCCAAAATAATCTATTTTTTTCTCTTTTACAGCAAATATCTTATTAATAGAAGAATATTCTCCTTGATTATTTATATCATCTGACGAATACATTAATTCATTAAACATTGGAAAATCATATTTCTTTTGATTGTCTTTGTTAAAATAACCTTTGAATTTATTTAAAGACTTCATTCTAATATCATCTTGTTTAAACTCTATTTCATTAATTAAATAACTCTCCGATAAGGGAGGATTAATATTAAAGAACTCATCTTGTTTAGATTCAAGTTTTAAAACCAATTGATTATAGTAATCTAAATAAGGAAAAACAATTTTCTCCTTATAACTATCATCAACTATTTTTAAAATATTTTCATCAAAAAGATAAATCTGATTATCTAAAACTGACATATTTTGAATATTCGAAATTCTTGATACAATAGGAAAATTCATAATTAATCTTCCTCTACCTCTATAACTATTTATGACTAAATGAGATTCTATTCCTTTTGATTTGAGTAGTTTATTAACTAAAATAACTAGCTCTAAATTAGAACCTATTTTGGTTCTTAAAATTCCAGAATTAAAATTTGAGATTTTATCAATAGTATTAGAATTGTCTGTCTTGTAATTTTTTTTCACATATTCTATCACATTTTTATATGTTTCTAATTGAGAAGATCCATTCTGAATTTTTAAAGCAATCTCATTAAAATTAACTCCTCTTAAATTAGTTTCTATTTTCTTTGTAAAAACAGATCGAAATGAAGTCCATGTTGGAGAAGAAAAAATAGTACCATGCCAATCTTGCTCCGCTGTATATTGAAATCCTATTGACTCTTTAAAATCTCTAATATTATATACTTTATTGAATTTCTTTACACTTGGAACATTTTCAATTTCCCAAGATCTGTTTGCCTTTCTGTTTCCATATTTCTCATTCAGCTTTTGACCAATCAAGTAAATTCGATAATCAAAATCTGTATGCATTCTAATATCTAGTTTTGATGTTAAAGTTGGATAATCATTCTGAAAATTCCACGGTGTCGCATATAAATCTGCTGTACGTACATCTTCCGTTTCATATTCTATTATAGAGCCTACCTTAATATTTGGAATAGCATAAACTATTCTCCTAGTGTTTTCATCTACTGTTTCCTCTACAATATCAGCCTTATTAAGTTTAGAAATAATTATTTCATTATTAATCTTATTATAAACCTGAACTTTATTAATCTTTGGACGATTATATTTATTATTAGGATTATAAGTAAATTCTAGAATATTTCCTTCAATTGCATCTTGTTTTAAAATCTTTTTGCGAATATATTGTTTTATAACATATCCATAATTTTTCATTTGCAATTCTCCGTATTCTGAAAGAATAACAGCTGAAGCATCTAGCTCAAATGGAACATTTGTGTAGTTATATTCTTCTTCGGATATATTTCCGAATTCAAATTTAGTTGATTGGGCTAAACTTAATTGAACCAATAAAAAACTAAAAACAAAATAAATATTAAATTTCATACATAGTGTTATTGTATAAATATAAAAAACAAATCCCGCACTGAGAAATTCAGTGCGGGATTTTGGTTTATTTCTTTTTCATTAAAACTTCTTTCAGAGATTCTGTTTTTATTTTCTCAAAAAACTGTTTCAATTCATTGTATTTATCCGCTTCATAAACACCTTCTGGCAATAAAAATTGAATTGCTAACGTGAATTGTCCATCTTTTACTTTAGCTTCTTCATAATATTCTAAACCAAGCTCAGTTTTGTGATGCGCTTTGTATTTTTCATCAATTATCATTTCGTAACCATCTGGAATTTTAGATTTTACCTGAATATTAAATAAATAAGGATAATTAAATTCTATTTTGCGTTGACGATTGGTATCGTCAAAAGTATATTGTTTTAGAAATTCGCGCAAAGGATTAATAAATGTATAAAATGGAGCATTCGGAATTACAGTTTTTGCTTTATAGTTTTTAACGTAAGAATCGGTTTCGAAAATCGTTTTATCATTAATCTCTTCGTCCAAACGTACATCTAAAGATTCAGTCAAATATCTATTCAAAACTTTTTTTTCTTCTACATCATTATCATAAAAATAACCATTGAATTTGTCTTTACGATAGAGAACTAAATTTCCATTATTCATAAAATCATACTTTAATGATGATTCATAATAAGACAATTTTTGATTCAACTTTACAAAAGAAGCTTCACCTTTTTTGATGACAATTCCGTGATAATTAAACACGTCTAAAGGTCCAAATTCGATTTGCTCTTTATTTAATTTCGAAGCATCTAAAATAATATTTGAAGCGCCATTATTCAATTTCACAACTGTTAAAACAGAATTGAATTGATTGACAATTGGATAAGAAAACAAAATTTGTCCGTGATGACGACTACTAAACATAACCATCGAAGTTTCGAAACCTTTGGCTGTTAAAATTTCATTCAATAAAAGATTCATATCTGCCGTAGAACCAGACTTTTCTTTCAATAAAGTTTTATTTGAACGCGTTGGAATAATTCCATAAAATCTGTTCCATTTTACATTTGAATCAATATATTCAATCACATTTTTCAAAGTTTCTACCTCATCTTTTCCATTCGGAATATTTTGCGCTAAATCTCTGATTGCAGAAGGATTTCGATACAAATCATATTGTGCATTTATATCTTGAATCAAATCTCTCCACGCGTTCATCGTAGTTTTTTTTGCACCATCTGTATGATAAGTAGCAGCCTGTATTTTGATACGTTCACTTTGATCTTCAGGATTATAAACGTATTTTAATTGATTATAACTTTGGATATTATGTAATAACCACTCCGTTGAACTTGATTTACCTTTATACTTTGTATTCAAACCATCACCAATTGTAATAATCGAATAGGTACCATAAGCTTGATTATTTAATCGAAACTTGCTCGAAAGCGTTGGTATATCGTGTTGAAAATTCCACGCATCAATAGAAAAATTATGTTCGCTACTTTTGATATAAGTATACTCGATAATAGAACCAACTTTTACGTTTGGAAAAGTGAAACGTTTTGCAGCATACAATTCATTTAGAGAAACATCAAAAATCTCTTTCTCATCAATCGGAGTCATTTGCTCTACTCCATTTACAATATTAATTGTACCTCCCTTAATTCCGCTTATAGATTCATTTCTATTCTTGCTGTAATAATTCAGTTGTATATTTGCTTCATCAAGTCCTTTATCAGTCAGAATTTTGATTCTTCGTTTTACAGTCAAATAATAATTAGACGAAGTTAAATCCATTTTTCCTTCTTCTGAAAGAATAACAGCATCTGCATTTTTCTCGAAAGGAACTTGAGTTAAATTAATTTCTTGCTCCGAAATTTTTCCGAATTTTAAATCTTTCGATTGCGCATTTGTATATAATGCAATAAATAAAAAGAGTAAAGTAATTTTTAATTTCATTTCAATTTGTAATTCCTGCAAAAGTACGATACGCAACAAGATATAAAGAATAATCTAAATAAAATTTTGGTTACTTTTCTATCAATTCCTCCAACGCTTTTTCTAAGGTAGGATATTGAAATTCGAAACCTGTTTCTTGAATTTTAGTTGCATCAATTCGAGTACCTTTCAAAACTAAATCACTCATTTGTCCTAATACTAATTTCATTACAAAAGCAGGAATATTTGGCATAAAAAACGGTTTATTCATTTTTGTCGCTAACATATGATTGAATTCTGAATGATTAATATTTTCTGGTGATGAAGCATTATAATTTCCATTCATTTTTTCATCTTCAACAGCTTGCGCATAAATCTGTAACAAATCCGTAATATGTATCCAAGGCATCCATTGTTTTCCGTCACCAAGATTTGCTCCTACGCCAAGTTGAATAGGTTTTTTCAATAATTTGAAACCTTCGCCATTCTTTGCCAAAACCAACGAAGTTCTAAGACAAACCACTCTCGCTCCTATTTTTTCGAACTGATAAGCAGCATTTTCCCATGCGACACAAACTTTACCTAAAAAATCAATATTCGGTTCATCAGACTCTTTGAAAATCTTGTTCGAAGTAATTTGTCCATAATAAGCTGTTCCAGACGCGGAGATAAAAAATTTCAAATCAATATTCAATTTTTTGACATACTCAAAAAGTAAATTCGCTGTATCAACTCTACTCGAAAAAATTTCTTTTTTGTAAGAATTTGTCCATCTTTTCGCAATTAAGCTTCCAGCCAAATGAATAATTCCATCCAAATTTTCAAAAACTTTTTCATCAATTGTATCTTTATCCCAATGATAAAAAGGATGTTCAATCTGTTTTTCTCTTGTCAAAATGCGAACTTGATGTCCATTTTCAATTAAAATCTTCGTTAATTCTGAACCAATTAATCCACTTCCACCAGTCAATAGAATATTCATACTAAAATTTTTTCCTAATTTAGCTCATTCCAAAAATATAAACCAATGTTTAAAGGTAGATTTCCTTATCTAAAAAGAATGGGGGCTGATGAAGAAAAGAAGCTAAAACAAAAAATATTCGATATAGTTTTTGAAGCTGATACACCTTATGGAAAACTTTTTGATATCTCGTTATTACTTTTAATTTTATTAAGTGTAGGTTTGGTTATGTTGGAGTCTATTCCAGCAATTAATGCGAGACACCATACAGTTTTAGTATCTTTAGAATGGATTTTAACGTTTTTGTTCACTATAGAATATTTATTAAGAATCTACTGTGTTAAAAATCGTTGGCGATATATTTTTAGTTTTTATGGAGTTATTGATTTATTGTCTATTTTACCATTTTATCTTGGTTTAGTTTTACCTACAAGTAAGTACCTAGCAAGTATTCGTATTTTAAGATTGCTACGTATTTTCAGAATTTTTAACCTTACACGATTTACACGTGGGAAAAATGTGTTGGTGTTAGGGCTGAAAGAAAGTAAAGATAAAATCATCGTTTTCTTATCATTTGTAGTATTAATTGTTGTTGTAATTGGCTCGATCATGTATATGGTGGAACATGATCATCCCGAATCTGGTTTTACAAGTATACCTATTAGTATTTATTGGGCAATTGTCACTTTAACAACAGTAGGTTATGGTGATATTTCTCCTGTCACTGGTTTGGGACAATTTTTAGCATCTGTTGTTATGATTATAGGTTATGGTGTAATTGCTGTTCCCACAAGTATTGTAACAATGGAAATGAATAAAGCGGCTAGACACAAAGAAGACATTCCTACAAACACACAAAGATGCCGCAATTGTGGCGATGACTATCACCTAGATGGTGCTATTTATTGCAAAACCTGCGGTCATCTTTTAAATGAGCCTTAAAATTTATCCAAATTAATAAATCGATTATTGTCGATATGATTAACGTATTCGTAATTTTTGGTGTAATTAATTGACATGTTCAATTCATAGCCAACTAACATCAAAATCACATTGATGTATACAAAAATCATCATAATCATCACTAATCCAAGCGATCCATACAACAAATCAATGTTTGTAAAATAACTTAAATACGAATTAAAACCAATCACAGTTAACAAGAACAAAACTGAAGTCAAAATAGCACCAGGTAAAACTGTACTACGCGATTTTTTGTGATTTGGTCCGAAATAATACAACATACACATCGAAACAAAGTAGAAAAGAAATACCGAAAAATAGTTGATTAAATACGAAAACTGTCCAAGTTTACTTAGGAATGAAACGTTGGTTAAGTATTTCCAAATAATTGATGTCGAATACGATAAAAACACTTGCAATACAATAAATGCGGTGAAAAATAATGTCAAAATTATCGAAATCATTCTCGATTTTGAGTTTTTGCGTTTCACATAAACATCTTGATACGAGACATTAAATCCATTAATAATCCCCTGTATTCCATTTGATGACATAAAAATTGTAATCAAAATCAAGAAATAATTCACTTTACGTTTTCCTTGTACAGCCGTCGTTTTATCAATATACGAAATCACTTCGTTACTCACATGTTTAGGTAAAAGTTGAGGAAGAAGTTGTGTAAATAATAGATTTTTTATTTCTTGATAATAAACCAAATGTGGCAAAATACTAAACAAAAAAAGCAAAAATGGAAACATACTAAAAAATAAAATCCAAGAAACTGCTGCCGAACGCAACGGAAAATTACCTTTCATAACGCGAATCCAAAAAACTTTCAAGAAATCATATACCGTGATGCCCGTATTTTTGTTCATCAATTTTGTTTTCGACCAATCTCGAAAATAATTTATTCCTGTATATGTTTTAAAATCTTGTAGAATGCGCATATTTTTGTCTCAATAAATAATTTTGAATGAATATTACGACCATTTGTATCGGTAAAACAGACGAAAAAGCCATCGAAATGCTATTACAAAAGTATGAAAATCGATTGCCTTCGCACATTAATTATCAAAGAATTGAAATTCCTGACATCAAAAATCGTAAAAATTTGTCCGAAATTCAACAAAAACAAAAAGAAGCTGAGCAAATTTTGAGTAAAATCGTCAATACAGATTTTGTGATCATTTTGGATGAAAAAGGGAAACAGCCTACTTCGAAGCAATTTGCAGATGATATTCAGAATTACATGAATCAATCTGTCAAAAATCTTGTCTTTGTGATTGGTGGCCCTTATGGTTTTGACGAATCTGTTTATAATCGTGGAAATAAAAAAATGTCTTTATCCAATATGACGTTTACGCATCAAATGGTTCGCTTATTTTTGACAGAGCAAATTTACCGAGGATTTAGTATATTGCAGGGTAAACCTTATCATCATGAATAACACCTCTCCGTTTGAAGAATTTGTTCCAAAGCAAGAAAATAAACTAAGTTTTGGCATTGGAAAAGCACTTTTATATAGCGCGATTGCAGTGATTATGATGCAATTTGCTGGCGGAATTGTGTCTGCTCCAGCACTTTTTTACAAACCGCTTAATCACTTACTTTTACCGTTAGGATTTTTAACAGGAACGGTTTGCGCAATTGTTATTTTATTGATGTTGACACAAACTAAATTTGCATCAATTTTAAAAGATATCAAACATTCTTTTACACCAATTCAGCTCATATTATCAGTAGCTTGTTGGTTATTTCTTTTGCCTTTAGCCGAAGTTGCAACAAGTTTAATTCCGACAACTGGACCTTTAGAAGAAATCTATAAAATTTTTCAAGCTTCTTTTGAAATGATGTTAGATTACAAAATCGCTGGGTTTGTTATGATTTGTATTTTGGCTCCAATTTTCGAAGAAATTATTTTTAGAGGAATAATCTTGAAAGGAATGCTAAACTTCAATGTAAATCCTACTACTGCAATATTAATCAATGGATTTATTTTTGGATGTGCACACATGAATCCTTGGCAATTTATAGGCGCTGGACTTTTAGGAATCATTTTTGGAATAGTTTATTATCGTACAAAATCGTTGTTTTTGCCCATGTTATTACATTTCTTAAACAACACTCTTTCTTACTCTTTAATGCTAATGCAGGGCGATATGGAAGGCGAAGTTTTTGCGCAAAGAGATTATTTATTAATTGGAGGAATGACACTTATCGGAATTTTATCTGTCTATTTATTAATCAAAAAAACAGAACAAAAAACAATATAAATGGAATTAATTTTTGCCACACATAACAACAATAAAGTAAAAGAAGTTACAAAAATGTTGCCTTCTTACCTATCGATGAAATCGTTGACTGATATTAATTTCTTTGATGAAATTGAAGAAACTGGAACAACTTTCGAAGAAAATGCACAACTGAAAGCGAAAACTATTTTCGATAAAACTGGAAAAAATATCTTTGCAGATGATTCTGGATTAGTGATAGAAGCGTTAGATGGCGCACCTGGTGTATATTCTGCTCGATATGCTGGTACAGGAAAAGACGAAGATAATATTGCAAAAGCGTTGAAAGAATTGGAAGGAAAAACGAATCGGAAAGCGTATTTTATTTCTATTTTCTGTTTAATTTTGGATGGAAAGGAATATTTTTTCGAAGGTCGAGTAAACGGAACTATTGCAACTGAAATTATGGGTGACAATGGTTTTGGCTACGATCCAATTTTTATTCCTGATGGTTTTTCAAAATCTTTTGCGCAAATGTCTCCAGAAGAAAAAAATGCAATTAGCCACCGAGGAAAAGCTGTCGAAAAATTAAACGATTTTTTAACTAATCTAAACGTAAATTGAGTTTACAACTAACAATATTAGGATTTAATTCGGCATTACCAACGGCTTTCACGCATCCAACCGCTCAATTATTAAACATCGCAGAACGCTATTTTTTGATTGATTGCGGAGAAGGAACACAAGTACAATTGCGAAAAGCGAAGGCAAAATTCAACCGAATAAATCACATTTTTATATCGCATTTGCACGGCGATCATGTTTTTGGATTGATTGGATTAATTTCTACACTTCAATTACTTGGTCGCGATATGCCTTTGTACATCCATGGTCCGAAAGGAATTGAGGAATTTATTACGACACAATTACGTTTAACAGAATCTAATAATTCATTCGAGATTATTTTCAATGAATTACATACAAAAGAATCTGTTTTAGTTTTTGAAGATGATAAAGTTGAAGTGTATTCTATTCCGCTAAATCACCGAGTTTATACAAATGGTTATCTTTTTCGAGAAAAACCAAAACCTCGAAAATTGAACATGGATACAATTGAAGAATTTCCTGAAATTGAAATCTGCGATTATCAAAATTTGAAAAATGGAAAAGATTTTATGTTAGAATCTGGAGAAATAATTCCGAATGATTATTTAACGTTTGATGCTCAAAAATCTTTGAGTTACGCATTTTGTTCAGACACAAAATATAAACCAGATATTGTTCCAATTATAAAAGGTGTCGATTTGTTGTATCACGAATCAACATTTTTACACGAATTGAAAGATTTAGCGGTTTACACAGGGCATACAACTGCAAAAGAAGCTGGAATGATTGCGAAACAAGCCAATGTAAAAAAATTAATTTTAGGTCATTTCTCTAATCGTTATCACGATTATAAACCTTTGTTAATAGAAGCGCAAGAAGAATTTACGAATACCGCTTTACCAGAATTGTTAAAAACTATAAAAATTGAAAGTCTCTAATCAAAATATAAAAAAATCCGTTCGATAGTCGAACGGATTTTTTTTGTTTACGAAACAACTTCTATCAAACTGCCTTTTTCTTCATCTTTTGTAATTTGAAGCGCAACTGGAATTCGATCTTTTAACTCATCAACATGAGAAATAATACCGACAATTCGGTTCTCTTTTTGCAAACTCATCAGCGTTTCAAACACAATATTTACCGCATCTGCATCTTGCGTTCCAAAACCTTCATCAATAAAAAAGAAGTTTTTTTCTGACTTCGCATTCGTTTGCACACTTTCTGCCAAAGCCAAAGCCAAACTCAAAGAAACTTGGAAAGATTGCCCTCCAGAAAGTGTTTTCACACTACGTGAACGACCTTCATTCAAATAATCTATAATCTCAAAATCATTATTGTCATTCATTTGTAAACTCAATTGATTTCTTGTCATTCGATGAAATCTCACATTTGCGTTATCACATAATTGTTTCAAATAAATTGACGAAACATATTGCACAAATCCTGCTGAATTAAACAAATTTCGCATCGTTTGTAAATTCGTCGCTCGTTTTTGCAATTTTTCCAATTCAATTAACAAATCTTTCTTTTCAGCAAAAGATTTATTCAATCGTTCAATTTCAGTTTTTGTTTTTGTTACAATTTCGGTCGCTTCTTTTAATTGATTTGTTACAAAAATTAATTTTTCTTCTTGTGTTTTATAAATCATTTCATCAAAAGAAACATCCGCTAATTTCTGCTCTAATTCATGAATTGAACTTTTCAAAGTTTCGAACAAAATTCTAAAATCTTCTAATTCTTTTCTTATTTGAAAAACATTAAATTGCTGATTTAAAATCAATTGAACTTCTTCAATATTTTGTATTTGATATTTTTCTAAAGCTTTTTCTATTTGATTTTGATTAATAGCCAATTCTTCTTTCAAATCAATGATTTGTTTTTCAACTAATTCGATTGAAGTCTTCTGAGAAGCCAATTTCGGATTTAATTGATTTAAATTTTCTGTAAATTGAATATAATTTTGTTCAATTTTCGCATTACTAAGTTTTAAATCATTCAAATTCTGTAGCACATTTTCTGTTGTTTGATTTTTAAAATCTTCAAAATTCAATACTTTTAAATTTGCTTGATTTTGCTTGATTTGCGAAGCTTTTTCAGTTTCTTCTAATCTAAATTTTTCTAAAGCATTTTTATATTTTTCAACAGATTGACGTTCTTTTTCTAAAGTTTCGCGAAAAGTTTCAATCTCTTTATTTTTATCCGAAATTGTTTTATCCAAAGCAATAGCTGCTTTCTTTTTTTCTTCAAACAATTCAACATTTTTCGAATCAAAATCTTTCCAAACAAACAAATTCAAATGATTTTCTTGTTCAATTTTTAACGCATTCAAAGCTTGATTTTCTTGTTCAATTTGTTTTTCAACAAACTGTTTTTGATCAATAATTTTCTGAATTTCATTTTGCTTTTTCTGGAGTAATTTCAGCTTTTCTTCAATTTGATTTAATTCATTATCTACAACTTCAAATTTCGTTGAAACATCATCAATCTCAACAATATTCGGATGTTCTAATGCACCACAAAGCGGACAAGATTCGCCTTCATGTAAATTATGTGCAAAATGCGCCAACTTTTGCTGAACTTCTAATTCATTTTTCTGTTTTTCAATTGATTTTTTAGTTGATTCAAGTTTTTGAAATTCAGAATTAAACCAATTTTCAAAACTTGAAATCTCAATATTTTCAGTTTTTAATTGAGTTTCAAAAACATTAATTTGATGCTTTTGTTCTTCTATTTTAGATTGTTGTTTCTGAATAGATTGTTGCAAATTTTGATTCTGAACAAACCAATTTCCAACTTCAATCAAAGTCTGAGAATCTATTTTTGACTTAGCTAAAGTTTTGACTTCTTTTTCAGATGATTTGATTGAAGCTTCAATTTTTTGTTCATTCTTCTGAACCTCTTCAACTTCTCTCAAACCTTTTGCTGTTCTTGCTTTTAACTTTTCTATCTCCTCTGAAAAAGTTAAAATTTGAACTATTAATTCTAAATCTGTTTCTTCTTTTCGTTTTATTGGTAAAGTTTCATAATCAGTTTTTATCGCTTCAATTTGGTTAGAAATTTCTTTGATTTGATTTTCGATTAAAGTCAATTGTTTTTGCTGATTCTCAACTGAAATTGACTTTTCTTCAATCTGATTTGAAACTTTTTTATGATTTTCTAAAAGTTGAGCAAACGCATTAAAAATCAATTCATAGCGCTCAATTTCAACTTTTCGTTGATCCATTTGATCTTTCTGAACTGAAACTTTTTCAAAATCATTTTTTTTTTGTTTTAACGTCTCAAAATCTGATTTCAACGCTTTTAAACGTTGAAATGATTCATTCATTTGATTATATTCTTCTTGAACTTGATTGGTAACTTTTGTTTGTTCAATCAAATTTTCTTCAAGCTCTTTTATTCTTTCTTCCGAAACTTCTTCAAAACCAGATAATTTTCCTTCAAGCTGATTCAAATTCGTTAAATTTTGAGAATTTAAAGCCGCAACTTTATCTTGTAAATCATAACGATGAAGTCCAAAAATCTCCTTCATCATTTGTGTTCGATCTTTTGCGCCCAACTCAATAAATTCCTTGAATTGTCCTTGCGGAATAATAATTGTTCGTTTGAAATTTTCGTAACTCAAACCGATTATTTCCTCTGCTTTTGAATGATTAAGCGGAATCCATTCATTGTCTTTTTGTTCATAAAAAACAACTATTGGCGATTTTACATCTTCAAAACGTTTCGAATTTCGTTTAAATTCGCGCGTCGCTCTGAATAATTTTTGTTCAAAATTGTAGAAATCAAACTCTATATATGACAAATTCGATTTCAAATTCATCATATTATAGGCGCGTTTATCTTTAGAATTTAGACGTTCGGTTTCACCATATAAAACGTACATAATCGCTTCCAAAATTGACGATTTCCCTGAACCTACATTCCCGAAAATTCCGAATAATCCTGCTTCAGTTAATTCAGAAAAGTCAATTGTTTGGCGCTCTTGGTATGAATAAAGTCCTTCTATGGTTAATTTTACTGGAATCATTATGAATTCAAAATTTCGTTAAACAAATCCTTTATTTCGTCGTTTGGTTCTTGATTTCCGTTCTTCGATTTGAAATAATCTGTAAACAATTCCTTCATATCTTTTGTTTGATCTGCAAACTTATATTCAACCGTTTCAACTTCTTGATTTTTAACTTTCGGAATCAAATGAATAATTCCATCATGTGATTGATAAATCAATTTTCGTTCATCAGCTTTCAAAAAAGAATCACTTTCTAAAGTCAATTCAACCAACGCATTTTGATTTTCATTCAACCATTCTACAGCTACATTTATATCATCAAAAGTTTTACGAATAAGTGGTTTTCCGTTCTTTAATTCTATTTTATGATAAGAAATAGCTTGATTTAGTTCTGCTTCTATTATCGAAACATATTTCGTTTGACCAGCTTCGGAAAAACTATAACACAAAGGCGAAGAGCTGTACACAACAGGCTTTTCTTCCGTCCCTATGTTCTTAAAACCATGCAAATGCCCAAGCGCTGTATATTGAATTTGAGGCGGAATAGCTTCTGAAAAAATCATATCTGCATTTCCAATTTTAATTGGTTTTTCTCCTTCTGGTTCTTCTAAAATTTCAGCACCTTTTTGGTTCATATACAAATGCGCCATCAACAAATTAACTCCATTTTCGTCACAATATTCATTCGCAATATTTTTCCAATTTGTCGCTAAAACTTCATTCAAAGCTTCTTCTTTATTCTCTCCAAAATATTGTTTCAAACGGATTTCGTTTGCATAAGGTGTATGAATAATTCGAATCGGAAAATCGAAAGAATTTAATTTCAATTCAATCATTCCTTCCACAGATTTCGAAATTTTGAAATCATTTAATTCAAATTCCTGAATTTTTGCATTTGGATAACCAATCAAAATAATTCCACATTCGCGCGCCAAAGGATCTGGAGCATCAATCAAACTTGGAGAATCGTGATTCCCAGAAATCGCTACAACAGGACGTTTTCCATTATTCGAAAGTCTTTTTAATGTTTTATAAAATAATTCTACAGCTTCTACACTTGGATTAAAATTATCAAATAAATCGCCCGCAATAAGTACCAAATCGACTTGTTCTTGATCTGCAATTTCGACAATTTCATTCATCACTAAAATTTGCTCTTCTAATCTCGAAAAACTATCTAATTTTTTGCCCAAATGCCAATCGGCTGTATGTAGAATTTTTATCATTATTCTTCCGTTTCTGGTTTATTTTTATCGTTAAATTGCTGATTAATTACTTTCAATCGAGCTTTACGTTCAGCTTCAGCTTCTTGCGCTTTACGCTTCTTTTGATCTAACTTTTTCTTGTGCGCTTTTTTATTTGCGTCTGTATTTCTACTCATTTCTATTTGGTTTAAAATTAATTTTTCTCCACGCCAAATGATGTCGCAAAGTTAGATTAAATGATAAAGAATTGTAAAACTTTTGTCCAACTAAATTGAAATTATTAACTTGGGTAGAAAGTAATCGAATTTATTAATTTTAAAACATTTATAATGGGAAAAGGCGATAAAAAATCGAGAAGAGGAAAAATTGTGAATGGCTCTTATGGAGTAAAACGTCCGAGACATAAGTATTATTATGAAGAAGATGTGGTTGAAGAAAAACCAGCCAAAAAAGCTAAAAAGTAATTTTTTGAAGCTGAAAATCACGATTGATTTTCAGCTTTTTTATTGATTATTTGATGAATTTATATTCAACATTATTCCAAAAAACATAAGCTCCTTCTTGTTTTAAACTTTCAGGCTTATCTATAATTCTTGGAAAAATATTGTCTTTTGTAATTTTTCCAAAAGAAGAACTTTTACCAGAAGCAGCACCTCCATTTTCAGTATCTACAACAGCATAAGACTCAAAATGTTTGAACAAATAAAATGAATTTGTTGTTTTATCAATTCGACCTAACAATACTTTTCTTGTACCATCTGCAACATACAGATTATTTTCCTCTACAGTTGATTTATATTTAGACGTTTTCAATTCTTCATTGATTATAATCGAATCTTTTTTCAATTCAATAGATTTGACAGAAGGATCTTCGTACAGCGTCCACGTTTTCTTAAAGAAAGTTTCAGATTCAGCTGGATAATCTTTTCCGTCTGGTCCTTTGTAATAATGTTTATCTAAAATTGAAACATTTTTATCGAATTTGAAAATTTCAGTTTCCGTTGGTTGAGGATTCGTAGGCTGTTCTTTGACTGGAGTTGTCACTTCGTCTTCTTGACAAGAAAAGATTACAAAAGCAGCAAAAAAAGGTAATAACTTTTTCATGTATGATTATTATTTATACTAAACAACCTCAAATCTATTCAAAAAGTATAAAATCTATGTTAAATATTCTTTGTTTCAAGCCAATTCTAACAAAAGTCATTAAATACAAAATCAACAACCTCATTATATTTACAGAAACAAAAACAACATGAAAGCAATTTTATTTGCCTTATTTCTATTATTGAATACTACAATTTTTGCTCAATCTCTTGAAATAAAATCGCCGAATAAACTTCCTAAAAATGATCAACGTACAAAGATATTTTTGGGCGGAACAATTGATATGAGAAATTCTGAAGATTGGCAAGCGAAGGTTTCAAAAGAATTGAAAAATGAAAAAGTCATCTTGCTAAATCCTCGTCGTGATGATTGGAATACCGCTTGGAAGCCTGTGAAAGAAGAGCCCGAATTTCGCAAACAAGTGGAATGGGAGTTGAATGCATTAGAAAATGCAGACTATATTATTATGTTTTTTGGAAAAGATTCTAAAAGTCCGATTAGTTTGTTAGAAATGGGATTGTATGCAAAAAGTGGAAAACTTTTGGTGATTTGTCCAGATGGTTTTTGGCGAAAAGGAAATGTTGATATTACGGCAGAAAAATATGGTGTAAAACAATTTGATTCGATAGAAAATGTGTTAGATTATTTAAAAAATATTCTAAAATAATTAATTATAAGAGAGAGAATTAAGTTTTGAATCGAAAGGTTTAACATATAATTTTATTTCTCAAAATCTTATTTTAAAAATTTATGTTTTAGCTTTGAAACCGCTTTAATAGTAAGTTTTACAGATTATGAAACATAATGATTTGGAAATTAATCGGTTGATTGAACGATTAGAATCTTTAGGAATTTTGGTCGAAAAAATCGAGAGTTCTGGTTTTGGTAGCATGTTAAATTTTGAAATGATTTATCAACTTCCTGAACAAAATATTTCTAACGCTATCAATTTTAGACGTTTTGATATACAAGATGTTTATCTTTATTTCAAAGAGGCTGTTAATCAAAAAGGAGATTTACTTTTTATAGAATAAACGAAAAATGCTCAAGAATTTGAGCATTTTTTTATTTCAATTTTTGTAAGTCATTAACTGTATAAAACTTCATATCATTATTCTTCACAAACTTGCAAATCTCTTCTAAGGTTTTAAATTCAGTTTCATAATTATTAATTGCTTTTGCAACTGTTTTATGCGCGTAAAAAATGACTATCTTATTGTTATCCTTTGCATATTGCAACAACGAAATATAATAAGGCACATTAAAATGCTCGTAACTATTATCGATTCCTAAACCAAAAAATAACGGTTTATTTTGATAATAACAGTTCTGAAAATTAGGCGCTTCGTTTCCATAAGTTGTTCCTCTTAAGGTTTTAAAATGATTGAAAAGTAATTGACCCGATTCTACACTTCGATCGCCATAAGGATAAGAAAAATCGGTTACATCAAAACCTTTGTTTTTCATCAAACTTAGCATTGGAGCGATTTCTTTTTCAATAAATTCTTTTCCTCCAAATTCTTTTATATACTTTGTTGTATATACATGAATTAAACCATCCGCAGCAATCTCATTTCCGTTTTGTTGCAGATAAGTTAACTCACGAATTTGACTCTCCGAAAGCTTATCAAAATGCGTTACATAAAACGTTCCTTTCCAATTGTATTGTTTCAATTTTAAATTCGCATTGAACCATTCGTCCACATAATCATCATCAAATGTAAGCACCACTCCTCCTCTATTTGTAGATTTTTTTGTTTCTTTTATCGCATCTTATTCGTGTGTACAGCTATTCAACACAAAAATTGAAATCAGACAAACAAAATAATAGTTGAGTTTTAGCATTCTTTATCAGTAAGTTTTAGTAGTTAAATATATCGAAAAAGCAACTATTAAAATCAGAAATTTTTAAAATTAAGCAAATTTTAATTTTAGATGATTTTGAAGTTTTAAAAAAAAACCACTCAAAATTGAGTGGTTTAGAAAATACTATATTGTAATTTATATCTGCTGATACATAAAGTTTTCACCTAGATAAACGCGACGAACATCTTCATCATTTGCTAATTCTTCTGGCGAACCTTCTTTCAAGATTTTACCTTCGAACATAATATATGTTTTATCGGTAATTGCAAGCGTTTGCGATACATTATGATCGGTAATTAAGATTCCGATATTTTTATCTTTTAACGAACGTACAATTTTCTGAATATCCTCAACCGCAATAGGGTCAACTCCAGCAAAAGGCTCATCTAATAAAATAAAATTAGGTTCTGTTGCCAAACAACGTGCTATTTCGCAACGACGACGCTCACCTCCAGAAAGTAAATCACCACGATTTTTACGAACATGCTCTAACGAGAACTCTTCAATCAAAGCATCTGTGCGCATTTGTTGCTCTTTTTTGGAATGTTTCGTGAATTGTAAAACTGATTTGATATTATCTTCTACAGAAAGTTTACGAAAAACAGAGGCTTCTTGCGCCAAATATCCAATACCTTTTTGCGCGCGTTTGTACATCGCATCGTTTGTGATATCTTGTTTATCCAAAAAAACTTTTCCTTGCGTAGCCTTTACCAAACCAACAATCATGTAGAAAGAAGTCGTTTTACCAGCACCATTTGGTCCTAATAATCCAATAATTTCTCCTTGTTCTACTTGAAAAGACACATTTTTTACGACATGTTTTTTACCGTAATCTTTTACTAAATTCTGACCTTTTAATACAATTCCCATATCGCTTCAAAGATAGGATTTTTGTTATTTAATCGAGTTAATAATATCATATTTTGTGATGATATGATATTTTCCGTTTTCTAATTCTATTAAAACAGCTTGATTATCCTTTGTAATTAACTTCGAAACTTCTTCGATAGATGTTCCTGCTTTTACGACTGGATATGGTTTTCCCATTATTTCGTGAACAGGTTTTTCAGCAACATTTCTATCTTCTAAAAATGCTTGAAACAAATCTGATTCATCCAAAGAACCAACAATTCCATTCACGTCCATTACTGGAATTTGAGAAATTTTGAAACGACGCATACGATCAATTGCATGAGAAGCCAATTCCTCTGTACGAACCGTAACCAAAGGTTTATCAACATGTTCTTTGATTAAATCGACAGCTGTTTTGATTTCTTCGTCCAAATATCCTCTGTCACGCATCCAATCATCGTTAAAGATTTTTCCTACATAACGAGAACCTGAATCGTGGAATAAAACTACTACAACATCATCTGGTCCGAATTCGTCCTTCATTTGCAACAATCCTTTGATCGCTGATCCCGAAGACATTCCAACAAACAAACCTTCTTCTAAAGCTAAACGACGCGTATAAACCGCTGCATCTTTATCAGTCACTTTTGTAAATCCATCAATAATATCAAAATCTACGTTTTCTGGTAAAATATCTTCACCAATTCCTTCTGTTACATAAGAATACACTTCATTTTCGTCGAAGATTCCTGTTTCTTTATATTTTTTGAAAACTGATCCATACGTATCAACTCCCCAAATTTTAATATTAGGATTTTTTTCTTTCAAGTATTTCCCAACTCCTGAAATTGTTCCTCCAGTTCCAACACCAACAATAAAATGCGTTACTTTTCCTTCTGTTTGTTCCCAAATTTCTGGTCCAGTTTGCTCATAATTCGCAATTGCATTTGATGGATTATCATACTGATTGACATACCAACCATTCGGTGTTTCTTGAGCCAAACGTTTAGAAACTGAATAATAAGAACGTGGATCATCTGGCTCAACATCCGTAGGACAAACCACAACTTTTGCACCAACAGCGCGCAAAATATCCATTTTCTCTTTCGATTGTTTGTCTGTAATCACACAAATTAATTTGTAACCTTTGATCACAGCAGCCAAAGCCAATCCCATTCCTGTGTTACCAGAAGTACCTTCGATAATTGTACCTCCTGGAACTAAACGACCATCTTTTTCGGCATCTTCAACCATTTTTAACGCCATACGATCTTTACAAGAATGACCAGGGTTAAAATATTCAACTTTTGCTAAAACTGTACATGGTAAATCCTTTGTAATCTTATTAATTTTAACCAAAGGTGTATTCCCAATCGTTTCTAATATATTGTTTGCGAATTTCATTTTTTTCTAACTTTTAAATTAAAACATTAAATTTTATCTAAAATTAATAGCTTTTGCAGGTGTAATTTTAGATATCATATACGAAGGCAAAAGTAATACAATTGCACAAACTAATAACGCTCCTGCATTTAATAAAACAATTGTGCCAAAGTCTAAATAGACTGGAGCTGTTGATAAATAATAGTTTTCTGCTGGAAGTTTTATAATTCCGAAATATTTCTGAATGAATAATAATCCAAGTCCAATTACATTTCCAGCAATTAATCCTGGTAACATGATAAATAATGCGTAATTGATGAATAATTTTCGGATTCGCCAATTTGTCGCACCAAATGCTTTTAAAATTCCGATTGAATGTGTTCGTTCTAAAATTAATATCAATAAAACCATCACCATATTAATCACCACCACAAAAAGCATGATAAAAAGAATAATGACAATATTTTTGTCGAAAATCGAAATCCAATCATTAATCTGAGCAAAAGATGCTGTTGCTGATTCTGCATACAAATTATATGGAATATTTTCTTGCACACGCTTTGCAACTGGATCAATATTTTCGACATCATTTACAAATAGTTCGAAACCACCAACAGTTGTCGAATCCCAACGATTAAGGCGTTGCACATGCTTGATATCACCAAACATAATTTGATCGTCAAAGTTTTTGATATCTGTTTTGAATAATCCAGAAATGGTAAATCGACGATAAATAGGCTTTGTATCTTCTTGAATAAAATACATCACAAACGAACTGTCAACATCCAATTTCATTTCATCCGCAATCTTTTTCGATAATAAAACCTCATCCATTATCGAATCTTTATTGATTCGCGGAAAATGTCCTTTTACCAAAAATTTATCGAAACGAACCGAATCATAATCTGTTCCAACTCCTTTGAACACAACCCCACTAAAGTTTTCATCCGTTCGGATAACACCACTTTTATTGGCAATTGCTTGTACATGTTCTATTTCTGGAATCGATTTAAACTTTGGATAAAAAGCTTGATGAAGTGATAATGAATCAGAATTTAATGACGTATTACTATTGTAGTTTCTAATCGTAATATGACCATTAAAATCGGCCAACTTTTCTTTGATTGCCTTTCTTGCACCAACACCAGTCGAAATCGTTACCAAAGAAACAATCAACCCTAATGCTACCGCAATTTGACCTACTCGAATAATAATACTCGATAAGTTATTTTTAGTATTTTTACCAAGCGCAATTTTTTTTGAAAACCACCAAGAAAAACTCAAATTATATATTTTTTATAAGATTAAAACTAACTTTAGGCTTTAAATTCGCCTAAATTCAAATGATTCAAAACGAAATGAAAAACTTTGTCAAATATACATCAATTGGTTTACTTAGTTCAGTTATTTTTTTCGGCTTTTCTACTCCAATTTTAGCTCAAAATAATACATCAAAAACAATAGATAATCATTCAACTATTCTTGTTGGAGCAGAAAATACAGCTAACTATCTTTCGAAATTAAAAGGTAAAAAAGTTGGATTAATCTCGAATCAAACAGGAATTGCAACCATTAATGGAACAACGATGCATACAGTTGATTTGTTACTAAAACATAAAATCAATGTGGTTAAACTTTATTCGCCAGAACACGGTTTTCGAGGAGATGCTGATGCTGGTACAAAAGTAAAATCTGGTGTTGATACAAAAACTAACTTACCAATTATTTCGCTTTATGGTGATAATAAAAAACCAAAAGCAAATCAGATTTCTGATGTAGATGTTTTGATTTTTGATATGCAAGATGTTGGCGCACGTTTTTACACATACATTTCTACTTTGCATTATGTTTTGGAAGCTGCGGCTGAAAATGGCAAGAAAGTAATTGTGTTGGACAGACCAAATCCTAACGGACATTATGTGGACGGACCTGTGATGAAAAACGAGTATAAATCATTTGTTGGAATGCACAATGTTCCGATTGTTTATGGAATGACGATTGGCGAATATGCGCAAATGATCAACGGTGAAGGTTGGTTAGCAAATAGTATAAAAGCAGACTTGGAAATTATTCCGCTTATCAATTATACCCATCAGTCCAAGTACAATTTACCTGTGAAACCATCGCCTAATTTACCAAATGCTCACGCGATTAATTTATATCCAAGTACATGTTTGTTTGAAGGGACAAACGTTAACGAAGGTCGTGGAACAGATATTCAGTTTCAGGTTTATGGTTCACCATTCCTAAAAAATATGTCTTTTCAATATACGCCAACTTCAAAACCTGGTGCAACAAGTCCAAAATTCAAAGATGAAGTTTGTTACGGAGAGGATTTATCGGATGTTCCGTATCAATCTGCCATCAATTTGAAATGGTTAATCAATGCATATAAAAATAATACGAAGCAACCTTTTTGGGCGATGAATGGTAAAAAATTGTGGATTGATCAACTTTCTGGAACTGATGAATTGCGCAAACAAATAGAAGCTGGTTTATCAGAAGCAGAAATAAAAGCAACTTGGCAAAAAGATTTGGAAGCTTTCAAGAAAATAAGAACAAAATATTTGATTTATAAGGATTAAATTAATGCAAGTTAAAAGAAGCGTTCTTCAGAAGCTGTCTACAAATGAATTAAATTCTTATATCAAAGATGATTCTAGATTTGTTCCTGAAGCAATAAAAATAGCTTTCGAAATTTTAAAAAATGAACGAAATGTTCAGTTTTCTGAAATTGAAACAACTCGAATTAAAAATTTAATTTCATCTAAAATTATTTATCATGAAAAAGAAAAAAAGAAAAATTCTTTCGAACCAAATTTAGTTGAAGACATTGAGGAGAATAATGAAGTTCCAAAACTTCATACTAAAACTGAAATTGTTTTTCATTCAAGCGTATTTTTTTCTTTTATTGGAGCTGTATTATTCTATAAAAATCTAAAAAAAATTAAAGACATTATGCTCTTTCATTATGTCATTTTAGTTCTTTTTAGCCTTTTAATGTTAGTTTTTGATTATTATTTGTACGAATATATAGTTAATCATCAAGAAGAATTATCACATATTAAATACAAACGTTTTGGTAATTTCGGGATATTTATAACAATTCGTGGAATAGCAAATTTCATTCTTATTAGTTTAATATGGAATTACTTTTTTGGAAAAGATTTTAAGTATAGGGAATTAAAATAATTAAAAACGGAAGCCAAATTTGACTTCCGTTTTATATGTTTTAGAATGATTATTTTTCTCCTACAACAGCAGAAATAGATTCGCCTAATTCTTTTACTTTTTCATATAATTTTGTTGAACCTTTTTCAAATTCAATTGTAATTTTTCCTTCTCTTGCTTTTATTTCTAAGGAATCTCCTTCTCTCCAAACGTAATTTTTTCCTTCAGTCACTGGTTTTCCAAATACTTTTCCGATTTCTTTGATTGCATTTGCCGACTTTGGTTTATCAAAAATTGCTGAGTATGAATATACTTCGTTGCTATCACTCACACTAACTGAAACATTAGAATGAGTTGTTGAACTTGAATTTTTGCTAACTGATTGTGATTTAGCTGTTTGTCCGTTACAAGCAAAAGCTATTAAAGTTATTGCGATAAATAATGTCTTTTTCATATTTTTATTTTTTTATAAAATTCTGAAAAAGATTAATTTGCATTGGTTAATGAACGGTTAACGAAGCGTTAACACAAAACGAGCTACAAAATAATTGTAGCTCGTTTTTAAGTATTAAATTTATTTATATTTTTTGTCGCAAGAATTTTATCTCCAAGATTTTTAATTTTATCTACAATTTCTTGATTATCTGTACTTTTTTGAATCTCCATTTTAAGTGAATTATCATTCAAAATAATTTCAAAACTTCCTCGTCCAGTCCAGATATAACCAGATTCTTCCAAAATTCCTTCACCAAATTCTTTCTCGATTGTTTTCTTTATAATCTCTTTTTTATCCGAATTAAAAGTTCCTTTCATCGAGTAATAAGACTCCGTATTATTCGCTCTCAATTGTGCAAAAACTGCAAACGTTAATAACATTAAGAACAAGCTTAAATATTTTTTCATTTAAGGTCTATTATTTAAGATAAATATATGAAATTTTTCAGCAGAAAAACATCTTATAATTTGTTTAATATTTCAATCGTTAAGAATTCTCCTGTCATCGAATCAAAAGAGAATAAACAATTTAAACGACTATAATCATTTGCTAAACGATTTGGATCATTATTAATAATTCTTTGATAATCATTACTTTTACGAACTTGAGTTTCATCAATATTTCGATTCAAATCAAAAATATTTTGACCTTCATAAACCTTACAAATTGGATTTGGAGAAAGATAAAACTTAATCGAAACAATCATTTCATCAACAATTTTCACCGAAATACCTTTTTCTTTGTACAATACAATTTTTCCTTGAGGAATATTTTGCTCTGAAATATCAGATTCAAATTCAGTTTGAAATGATTGAAATAATTCGTCATTCACCGATTTTCCTATCAAAGAAAAATACTGATTTGGATTGGCTTGAAATAAGTTTGTCATATTTTATAGAATTGATTTCATAAAAAAACCTTTCCAAAAATAGAAAGGTTTTGATTAATTATTGAGTTAAAAATCTTAGTTTTCTTTTAAATAAACTCCATCAGCCTCAAAATTATATTGCAACTGAGGTTTTGTAATTTTCGCAATTTCTTCTTTCGATTGTCCTGCATCTTCTGCATAATGGCGCAATTTCTCAACAGAAATTTCACTAACAAAAGCTTTTCCGTGCACGACAACATTCGCTTTTTCACCATCTAAAGGCATAAAAAAACCATAATCTTTGAAACGCACAAACGACTGTTCTTCGCCTTTTCCAAGATCAACTTTTATCCAACAACCTTTCTTTTTGCAAACAGATTCTATCGTCGAAACAAACTGAACATTTTCCAAAGAATCACCACTTTTCATGTTATCGTATAACTTTCCAAGTTCGTTTTTTGTTAATGTATTTTTGATATCAAACGATTCTCCATACACTTGATACGCATATAAATCGTCTATTTTTGCCGTTCCGTTATCTAAAATTTTTGATTGAGATTTAGAAGCTTTTTCAGTTTTAACCTTGGTATCTTTTTTCGTTTGAGCATTAGTTGTCAAAGCAAAAGATGTTAAGGCACAAAAAGTTAATATATATTTTTTCATATTAATTTTATTTAGTTCAAATTTAAATAATTATCCATCAATAATTTAATATTTGGATAAGAATTTTCTAATAACTCAGGAATTTCATTCTCTTTTTTCCATTCAACCGATTCAATTCCTTCCTCAGTTTGTGGCAAAGGCAATTCAACACCGTCATAAAAAACTTCGAACCAAAATGTTTCTTTGATAATATATTCTCTCAAAAAATAAATGTGAAAAGTAGGCATCAAAAATCGTTTCAACTCTAAATTTGTCAAACTACATTCTTCTTCAATTTCGCGAATTGCAGATTCTTCTCTCGATTCCCCTTTCTCCATTTTACCTTTTGGCAAATCCCATTTCCCAAGTCTGAAAATGAACAAATAATCGTCTTGCGGATTACGAACAATTCCACCCGCTGCTTGTATATGCTTGTAATATTTTAAGAATTTCGTCCAAACATCATCAATATCTTCACTAAAAATATTGACTAAAGTTGCCGTTTTTGATGATAATAAATGAAAAGATTCATCAAATTGAGCTTCATTTTGAAACAAAATATTTTTTGCTTCTGGATTAGGTTGGTTGCTGAAAGTTAACAAACTTTCATTAAAAAAAACTTTGTACATTTGAACGATTTGTTACAAATTTATAAAAAACTCACAAGGATATGAAGGTAAATACAAATAAAGTCCGTTTTGCAAAAAATCAACAAGAAGCATACACTTTTTTGTTGGATATGAAGAATTATGAGCAATTGATGCCAGAGGACACAAAATCGTTTGAAATTCACGAATCTGGAAAAGGTTTTACAGTTGGTGTTGGCGCTTTACCAAAGGTTGGAATGCGTTTGAAAGAGACAGTTGAGCCATCGAAAATTGTTTTCGAATCTCCTGCACCTGCTTTTGAATATACTTTGACAATTTCTATTGATGCAGTTGATGAAAATTCGTCTGATGTTACATTAGATTTTGATGGAAATTTCAATATGATGATCGAAATGATGGCAAAAAAACCATTGACATCTTTCATTGAAACTATTGCAGAAAATTTAGGAAAAATAGGCTAAGACTATTTTTCGATAAATAAAATTCCTAAAACTGTTAAATAAACTTTATATTTTAAAGTTATTTAGCAGTTTTTTTATCTAAATTATTTTTTATGAAACACTTTTATTCAAAAATAATTCTCCTACTCTTTTTTACTTTTACACTAAATAGTTTTTTATTTGGTCAATATATTCTGGTAGATACATCTTTATCGAAAGAAGAATTAATTGATAAATTTATTGGAACAAACACAGGTTGTATTACTATTTCTAATATTAATATTTCTGGATACAATAGATCTTATGATGAAATAAGCTATGGTTATTTTACAAAAGGAACTAGTAATTTTGATCTTTCCGAAGGAATTATTTTATCTACTGGAAAAGCAAAAGCTGCTGAAGGTCCAAATGCTACTTTACAAAGTTTTTATGGAATTAATTGGGGAGGAGATCAAGACTTAATTGATATTTTGATACAATCTAATTTACCTCATGACAAAATTTTAAATGCTACATCTCTCGAATTTGATTTTGTATCAAACCTTACAACAGATCAAATTAGTTTCGAGTACATGTTTCTTTCAGAAGAATATCGAATTGATAATTGTGATTATTCTGATGCTTTTGCCTTCTTAATCAAAAAAGCAGATAATTCTGAACCTTATCAAAACATTGCATTAATTCCAAATACAACTATTCCTGTAACAACTAAAACAATTAATGGAGCAGATAGATGTAAAAGTTTCCAAGAATATTTTGGAGGGTTTAATTCTAGGAATAGTCCAACAAATTTCAATGGACAAACAAAAGTTTTGAAAGCAAATGCACAAATTGTAGCAGGCGTAAAATACCACATAAAATTGGTAATTGCTGACCATGGAGATAGTTATGGCCTTTATGATTCTGCTGTTTTCTTGAAAGCTGGAAGTTTTATAGGATCAAAAAGTTTAGGTTCTGATGTTGTATTATGTCCTGGAAAATCTGAAACAATAGATGCGACAACTACAAATGCTACAGCTTATAAATGGTACAAAGATGGTGTGGAAATTAGTGGTGAAACAAATGCAACATTAGTGGTAAATGAAACAGGTTATTACGAAGTAGAAATCACATTGAATACTGGTTGTTCTTTGAAAGGTCATATTAATGTTTCTGTACAAGAAGAACCGCAAATTTATCAAGATCGTTTTTCTATTTGTGATGATGATTTAGATGGAAAAACACAAATAAATTTAGACGAATATACTGATCGAATTGTAGAAGATTATTATTCTGCTCATCAAGTGAAATATTTTGATACCGAACAAGATGCTAAAGATAATATTTCTGCAGGAATAACGAATTTTGAACTAAATGGAATTCAGACATCTAAAGAAGTTTGGATTCGTGTTCAAATCGGGACTTGTGATCCAGTTATAAAAAAAATTACTTTTACATTAAATAATCTAAGTATTGCAAACATAATTCCTCCAATAGAAATTTGTGACGAGGATTTAAGTAACGATGAAGAAATTGTTTTATCCGATTATATTGATGACTTGATTACGAATATATACGGATCTCCAACTTATTATTTAAGCGAAGCTGATGCAAAAAATAGTCGAAATGCAATCAGCGCGACACAAATAATAAATTCAGATCAAACATTTTGGGTAAGATTTAAACAAAATGGTTTATGCGAAAATGTTGCTCCAATTCATTTTATTTTCAAACAATCTGGAAAATCATCAACCTTAAAAGATGTTACAATTTGCAAAGGAACAACGACTACTTTGGATGCAAGTACAGGATTTGACACTTACGAATGGTTGCATAATGGTAATAAAAATCAATCTATTACAAATGTTTCTGTTGGAACTTATTATGTAAAATTAGGATTAAATGGTTGTTTTTATACCCAAGAAGTAAAAGTTATTGAAGCCGAAGATCCAACTATTCAATCTATCGAAATTCAAGGTTCTACGGTGACCATAAAAGTCACTGGATCTACGCTTCCATATCTGTATTCATTGGATAACGGCACTTTTCAATCTTCCAATATCTTCACAAACGTAACTTTAGGAACTCATACAATTTCTGTGAAATCTGCAGCTAATTGTTCGCCTATTTCGAAAGAATTTTCGCTGATTAAACTAATCAATTTTATTTCTCCAAATGGTGATGGTAAAAATGATGTGTTGGATTATTCGCAATTAAAAAGTAAAATCAATCCGAAATTTATCATTTATAATCGAAAAGGAAAATTATTATTTACTGGTTCGGAAGCAAACAATTATACATGGGATGGAAAACTGAATGGAAAAGCGCTACCTTCCGATAGTTATTGGTATATTATCGAATGGACTGAACCAAATTCAACTCAAACTCAAAAATTTGAAGATTGGATTTTATTAAAAAGTACTTATTAATGAATAATTGGATAAATTTTCCTAAAAAGGATTTGATGCTCGAAATTTATTTTTCTGAACAAAATATGGAGGACAAAACTTTATTATTTTGGAATCAAATTAAAATTTCTCCTGAAATATGGAAATGTGATGATGTTATTGAGGATAATTTTTGGGTAGTTGCTGTATACGAAAATTATTTGATTTGGTACAATGATATTGAAGAAGGTTTTAATGTTTCAAGATTCAAAATTAAAGGTGAAATAGTAGAATATAACGCTTCTAAAGATGAATTAAATTTCGCAATTGAAGCGCTTAAAAATAAAATCGAATCTATTTAAAACAAAAAACCAGAAGATTAACTTCTGGTTTTATTGTGATATATAATTTCAAATGATTAGCTCATTGATTTTTCGAAGCGTTTACGATCTACTTCTTTTAAGTGAATTTTACGTAAACGGATGAAATTTGGAGTTACCTCGATACATTCATCACCTTGGATGTATTCCATACATTCTTCTAAAGTCATTTCTATTTTTGGAGCAATAGAAGATGAATCATCTTTACCAGCTGCACGGATATTGTTTAATTTTTTAGCCTCAACTACGTTTACAACTAAATCATTATTACGAGAGTGCTCTCCAATAATCATTCCTTCGTAAACTTCTTCTCCTGGAGCAACAAAGAATTTTCCACGATCTTGTAATTTATCAATAGAGTAAGGAGTAGATGTACCTTGATCTTTAGAGATAATTACACCAGCAGAACGTCCAGCAATAGCACCTTTAAAAGGTTTGTACTCTAAGAAGTTGTGTGCCATTACAGCCTCACCTGCAGTAGAAGTTAACATTAAAGAACGTAAACCAATTAATCCACGAGATGGAATTTCAAACTCTAAGTGTTGCATACCTTCCTTAGCTTCCATAACTAATAAATCTCCTTTACGTTGTGTAACTAAGTCAATAGCTTTAGAAGAGTAATCATCAGGAACATCAATTACTAATGTTTCGTATGGCTCACATTTTACACCGTCAATTTCTTTGAAAATAACTTGTGGTTGCCCAACAGTTAACTCATATCCTTCACGACGCATTGTTTCAATTAATACAGATAAGTGCATGATACCACGTCCGTAAACTAATTGTGTATTAGAATCTTCAGTTGGTTCAACACGTAAAGCTAAGTTACGCTCTAACTCGTCTGTTAAACGATCTACTAAGTGACGAGAAGTAACAAATTTACCATCTTTACCAAAGAATGGAGAGTTGTTAATTCCGAAAGACATGTTCATAGTAGGTTCGTCGATATGCATTACAGGTAAAGCTTCTGGATTTTCAGGATCTGCGATAGTATCTCCAATTTGGAAACCGTCAATACCAACAACAGCACAAATATCACCAGCTTTTACTTCTGTAGCTCTTACTTTTCCTAAACCTGTAAAAGTATATAATTCTTTTACTTTGTGTTTTTTGAAAGAACCGTCTGGCTTTGTTAAAGCAATCCAGTCACCTTCTTTTACTTCTCCACGAGTTACTTTACCAACAGCAATACGTCCTAAGAATTTAGAATAATCTAAAGATGTAATTTGCATTTGTAAGTCACCTTCTTTAGCTTCTGGAGCAGGAACGTGCTCTAAAATACCATCCATTAAAGGTAAGATATCTTCTGTACGAACGTTCTCTGTATTAAACCATCCTTGTTTAGATGATCCGTAGAATGCAGGGAAGTCTAATTGATCTTCAGTAGCATCTAAGTTGAAGAATAATTCGAATACTTTATCGTAAACTTCGTCAGGACGACAGTTTTCTTTATCAACTTTGTTAATTACTACTAAAGGTTTTAAACCTAATTCTAATGCTTTTCCTAATACGAAACGAGTTTGAGGCATTGGTCCCTCAAAAGCATCTACTAATAAGATAACACCATCAGCCATTTTCAACACACGCTCAACTTCACCACCAAAATCGGCGTGGCCAGGAGTGTCGATAACATTGATTTTTACACCTTTATACTCTACCGAAGCATTTTTAGAGAAGATCGTAATCCCTCTTTCGCGTTCGATATCATTGTTATCCATGATTAATTCACCTGAATCTTGGTTTTCTCTGAAAACGTTTGTTGAGTGAAGAATTTTATCAACCAAAGTAGTTTTACCGTGGTCAACGTGTGCGATAATCGCAATATTTCTAATGTTTTGCATCCTTGAAATTTATGGGTGCGAATTTACGATAAATTATTTTTAATTACTATAGATTTTATTTAATTTAATGAAATCGCAACAAACGTATGTTATTTATCGTTTTTTATTACCAAATGGGTTGTATGATATACCAAAGTTGAAATAGAAAGATGATTTTGGTTTATACTCGTATATATAGTCATTAAAAGATTCATTTTTTTCAAAGATTCTTCCAGTAGGAATGCTACGTAGTCCTGTTTTTACAGTACCAATAAAATCACCAATTCTATGTTCATACATTACACCACTATTAATTTCTGTTTGTCTAAATTCAAATGTTTTATTCGATTGGTTAAAATAGAATGATGTAACATCCATTTCACTACCAAGAGAAAATCGACCATTATTAAATACATTTTTTTTCATCATTACTCTTTTTGGAAGTATGATATCGGCTATCCAACCATTTTTAAATTTATGCTCATAAGAAATAATGGGGAATGTAGGTACTTGCGAACTAGGGTCTATAATTACAGCTAAACCTAAAAGTAATTTGGTTCTTTCGTTTGCTGTAATCATTATACTACCTGTTAGTAAACCACGGAATCTTTCAAAACTATTTTCGTTACCATCAACTGATAGAGTAGCTGAATAAATTGCTGTTTTTTTCCATAGTTTAGAAATATGACTTGCAGTTACAGCTTCCGAATGATAATGAAAGTTTTGTTTCGTTTCATTCATAGTAGAACTAAGGTTATCTATATTTGCTGTCGTGTACTTATAATTAAGTGCTGTAGATATCGTCCATTTTTCTTTTTTGAAAAAATATAAATTCGCATTTGCCTTTATTTGTTGAAAGTTTTTCACTTTACTTTCGGGTAAATTAAAGTTGCTATCTTCTAACTTTTGAGAAAATTTATAAGGTGTAAGATTTGTATATTCTACATTAAGAACACGGGTAGAGGGGAATTTATCTGCAACAAAAACGACAGCTCTTTTTTGAATACTATCTTTTTTTTGAGCGAATGACAAAGTTGAAAGTAAAAGCAATAAGCTTGTAATTGCTTTTTGTTGTATTGAATGCATTAATTTTTATTTGATTTCGTGAATACTCGATTGGAAAAAATTGAAGACAAATACCTTATCATAAATCTTACTGATATTGTGTTCTTCTATTGTTTTTAAAATTGATTTTAAGGTTGTGTCTAATTTGTCATTTACAAGAACAAACCAAGATTCTTTGTTTCTATTTATAGAAATTGTTTCGTTATTTTTAAGATTAGAAATATCCATTAACTTTACTTCTTTAATATGTTCATTCTTCTCAATAATACAAAAATCATGATGTATACAATCTACAATTTCTAATGTCGGATCGTAGCATTGTATAAAACGATTTAAATCTGTTATTTGAATAATTTTATCTTCTTTTTCTGTTGCAGAAAAATTTAGAAGATTTAACTTATTTACCCAAAAATTAAAATTTTTCACACTCATAGTATTTCATGTTTTGTAAATTGAATAGCTAAGAAAAGTATAAAAAAATAGTTTTGATCGTTTTTTATACCAACACTAGATTTTTTTATACCAACCAGAAAAAAAAAGAAGAAGTATAATAAAAACGTTGGTTCGTATAAACTTTAATAATGGAATAGATTAATCAATTACCTTTGTTATAGATAAGATTTTTATAAAAATGAATTCATTGTTACCTCAATCAAAAAATCAAAAAATCATAAATTTTCTAGTAGATAAAAAGTTTAGATTTTCTCGTCATTTACTTTTTATAGTTGGATTTTTATTAGTGATATATAGTTCTACGTTTGCATCTAATTATTATGGTGTATATAGATATTATGTTATTCTTTTACTATTTGTAGTATTTGTATTAAAAACATACATCAATATTTATATATTGGTTCCAAAGTTTTTTTTTAAAGGTTACTATATTTTATATCTATTGTTATTAACAATTTTAGTTTATGTGGGGATAAATATTATTGGTCAATCATTAGATGTGTTTTTTGAAAAATATAGAATAGCTAATCCTAGACATTTTGGTGAAAACATAAGGAGAAGTTATGAAGGGCTTATAGTTGTTGTGCCAATTATTATGATGACAACTACCTTAAAACTTTTTCAGAAATGGATTGAAGATAATAGACAAATATCTGAACTGAAAAATTTGACATTTTCAATGGAGATAAATGAATTAAAAAATCAAATCAACCCACATTTTTTATTCAATATGTTGAATAATGTAAAAGCATTAATTAGAAAAGATCCTGAAGTAGCGACAGACGTTATTATGAAACTTTCAGATTTTTTAAGATATCAATTATATGAAAATAATGAAGAAAAAACACCTGTTTCTTCGGAGTTGAAATTTTTAGCTAATTTTTTAGATTTAGAGAAAATTCGTCAAGAAAATTTAAATGTAGTTATAGAGACAGAAGCGAATAAAAGTGAATTGAATTCTACATACATCCCGCCCAATTTATTTACAACATTTGTAGAAAATGCTATAAAGCATAGTGTTAATTTAAATGGAGAAGCAATTTATATAAAGGTAAAAGTTTCGATTATTGATAATCATTTACACTTTGTTTGTTTAAATTCTTTAGATCCTAATTACATCATTCCTAATAATAAATTTAAAGGTTTAGGGCTTCCAAATATTACAAGAAGATTAGAACTTTTGTACGGAAAAATGTATACTTTAAATATAGAATCTACAAAAGATGAATATGTTGTTAACTTAATAATTCCAATATGAATTGTATTATAATTGATGATGAGCCTTTGGCAAGAGAAGAAATGGAGTTATTAATAAACGAAGTTTCTGAATTAGAAATTCTAGGTAAGTTTCCGAATGCAGCTTTAGCTTTAAAGTTTTTAAGTACAATACAACCAGATGTTATATTTCTTGACATAGAAATGCCATTAATTAATGGGATAGAGTTTGCGCAAAGTGTACCTAAAAATACTTTAATAATTTTTACAACTGCTTATTCAAGATACGCAATAGATAGTTATGAATTAGATGCTATCGATTATTTGTTAAAGCCAATTGATAAAAAGCGTTTAGAAAAAGCGATAAATAAGGCAACGTTTTTTTATAATTTCCTTTCTAATAAAAAGGTTGAAGAAAATACTGTTGAAGAGAATGATGATAATTTTTTATTTATAAAAGCCGATAGAAAACAATATAAAATAAGTTTTTCTGAAATCTTGTTCATAGAAGGTTTGAAAGATTATGTAGTGCTTTATACAACGACACAGAAGTTAATTACAGCAATGAATTTAAAAACGATTCACCAGAAAATAGATTCAGAATTTTTTATACGCGTTAGTAAATCATATATCATAAATTCAAAACATATTAATTCATTTGATAATCATACCATTTATATGAACGAGTTTGAAATTCCAATAGGAGAGACCTATCGATCAGAATTCATGCTGAAATACTCAAAAGGAAATTAGATTAAAAGAAAGTAGTGTAAATAAAAAAAGCCAAACATTTCTGTTTGGCTTTGTGACCTGGCTGGGGCTCGAACCCAGGACCCCAACATTAAAAGTGTTGTGCTCTACCAACTGAGCTACCAGGTCTCCGTATTTGGAGTGTTATAGTTTTTATACTTCTTAATAACATGAAGTTTGTGACCTGGCTGGGGCTCGAACCCAGGACCCCAACATTAAAAGTGTTGTGCTCTACCAACTGAGCTACCAGGTCTCCGTTTTGGAGTTGTTACTGTTTTTAGACTTCTCAATAACTAGAAGTTAGTGACCTGGCTGGGGCTCGAACCCAGGACCCCAACATTAAAAGTGTTGTGCTCTACCAACTGAGCTACCAGGTCTCCATTTTGGAGTTGTTATTGTTTTTAGACTTCTCAATAACTAGAAGTTTGTGACCTGGCTGGGGCTCGAACCCAGGACCCCAACATTAAAAGTGTTGTGCTCTACCAACTGAGCTACCAGGTCTCCGTTTTTTCGGACTGCAAATATACGATTATATCTGAGTTTACAAAACGAAAGACGTTTTTATTTTTTTATATAAAAAAGAACGTTTTGACTAAGTGACCTGGCTGGGGCTCGAACCCAGGACCCCAACATTAAAAGTGTTGTGCTCTACCAACTGAGCTACCAGGTCGGTTTCTTAAATCGAGTGCAAATATAGGGCGTTTAATACTAATTTAACAAACGTTTTGTGAAGTTTTTTACAATTTATTAATTAATCATTTCGGTTTTAAGAACTTAAATTTAGATAAATTTTTAGTTTTTTTTTGAAAGATAGAATTTCGGATAAGAAAACTGAAAAAATAAGCCATAGAAACATCATTTTATATATTTGATAAATGATTTATATACTATATTTGTCATCCAGCAAATCTAAATCTATGTGAACCGAAATTATTTTCGGAACGCTATTTAAAGATTGAAATTTTAGAATGAAGAAGAATATACTATATATTATTATTGCTTTGTTTTCGATAGTGTCGTGTAAAAAATCTGACAACCCAGAGGCAGACGTACCCGATTCTGAATATGCAAACAATTGTAATCAGGAAACAAAAGATGCACATTTGTCTAATTTTGCATTGAAAGAATTAAAGGAATTAATAAAAGATCAACCACAGATTATTCATCAAAAATTGAATGATCGTTGTTTCAAGGTTTCTAAACTTGGAAAAAATTTATACATTCAAAATTCAGATCGTTTAGATTCTTTGAAGATTAAAAACAATAATCAAGGAACGATGTTTTTGAATAAAATAACAGCAATACAGGTTTCGCAAGTGATTGTTTATAAATTAACATATTCTTTTCCTATTAAATTCTTGAATCAATATAGAGCAGAAATCAAAAAAGATGCGCCAAAATCTAAATACCATCATTCAAATTCAATCGTTACTAACGAAGATTATCAAGTAACTTATAATGTTGAACGTTATGATGCAAGACGTTTGGAGAATACGTATTCATATCAAATTGATACGTTTGATGGATATGCGAGATTAACTATTTTTTATTCAGAAGACTTACCAGTAGACTAATCATGATTATTTCTTTAGTAGGATATATGGGTAGCGGAAAATCGACTACCGGAAAAGATTTAGCCAAAGCATTGGGTTTCGAATTTATCGATCTTGATGATTTTATCGAAAATAAATATCAAACAAAAATTAGTGAGATTTTTGAAAAAGAAGGCGAATTAGGTTTTCGTAAAAAAGAAAGAGAAGCCTTAAAAGAAGTTCTGACTTCAACAAACATTGTGCTTTCTTTAGGCGGTGGAACTCCTGTTTATTACGATAATATGAATGAGATTGCCAACAATTCAATTTCATTTTTCATGCGTGTACAATTACCGCAATTGGTGAAACGATTGGAAAATAAAAAAGAAACTCGACCTTTAATTGCTCATCTTTCTAATGAAGAAATGATGGAGTTTATTGCGAAACATTTATTTGAACGCAATCAATATTATGAAAAGGCAAAATATACAATCAGCATTTCAAACCAAAGTACATTAGAGATTTTGGACGAAATTATGAAACATCTTAAAAAGGAGAAGATTTGGAATTAATCCAAATCTTCTCCTTTTATAATGATACCTTCAGTATCTTCTCCACCCTCTTCTAAATAATCATCCAAATCTCGGCGATCTTTTTTCGTTGGTCGACCTTCTCCTCTTTCACGATAATAATCTTGCGAAAGTTTACGAAGCTCTAACACATCATATTCTTCTTTTGGCGTTGTATCCACAATATGTAAGGTTAATAATTTAGCTCCAATTCTATTATTTGGCACTTGCAATACTTTAAAAGATAAATTAATTTGATCTTTTCTCACCTCAATCGCATCACCTGGAATTATATCTCGCGACGCTTTTGCTACATCTCCATTCACTTTTACACGATTCTTTTTTACCGCATCAGCCGCTAAAGATCTCGTTTTATAATATCTAACACTCCAAAGAAATTTATCTAATCTCATTTAAAACTGAATATTTGTTAGGTTAAACTAATATTTTTTCTAAATTCGCAATATAAATCGAAATAACATGATAAAGAAATTCTTCGTTACTTTAATTGCATGTTCTGCTGTTTTAGTAGGATGTAATAATGATGATGATAATGGTGTAAATAAAGAAACTAAAATTCCAGTTGAAGAACGTAATGCATTAGATGATGAAGCGATTCAACAATATATGGAAGATTATTATTTCAATCCTAAAAATGGAAAACTTACAAAGTTTGATACCATAAAAGGAAACGATGATGATGCTTATCCAACATTAAAAAGTTTAGCAAAACAAGATAACTTAGGAATTTGGTATGCCGAAAATCCAAATCATAAAGGAACAGGAGAATCTATTGTTTCTAATGATAGTACATCTATTTATCTAAGTTCTATTTCAACATATTTTGTTGCAACAAATAGTACAGACTACAAAAGAAAATATGGTTCTTTGGGTCAGTTTTATTATTCAAGTATAAATACTGGAGATGGTTCTGCTACACAAGATCCAACTTTTTATTACTTTACACCAACAGCAACAGAAATTAAAAATGGTGTAAAAAGAGAACACATCGAATTAAAAAACTTTGTAGAAGGATTAAAACATTTCAAAACAACTGAACGTGCTACAACTGATTTGTATAACTTTCAAGGTGTAATTATTTTACCTTCTCGTTTAGCTTATGCAAGAAACAAATATTACGTTCAAAGTACAGGGTTAACTGAATATTCAACATACAGAGACGCAACTATAATTTTCAATTTCGAATTACCTAAAATCGAGAAAAGAACAACAAAATAATTATCTTCAAAACAAGATAATCTTACAAAAACCATCTACATTGATGGTTTTTTTTTATCTTTAAATTTCAAAATATATTAGAATTAAACCTAAAAAATGAGTACTATAAAATCTATCGTAGATAACGATTTCTATAAATTTACCATGCAATTTGGCGTTACAAAATTGTATCCAGATGTAATGGCTCGCTATAATTTCATTAATCGTGGTGAACATCAATTTCCTGAAGGTTTTGCAGAAGAATTGCAAAAAGAAATCAATGCAATGGCTTCACTTGCTTTAACCAAAGACGAAAAAAACTTTTTCACAACGAATTGTCCTTATTTAAGTCCTGCTTATTTAGATTTTTTACAAGGTTATCGTTATGATCCAAATGAAGTAAAAATCACTCAAAACGGTCCTGATGTAGAAGTGCATGTAGAAGGATATTGGTATCGCACAATTTTATGGGAAGTTCCAATCTTATGTTTGATTAGCGAAATTTTCTATAAATTGACAAATGCGCAACGCATTTCTAACGAAGAAATCACAAAACGTACAAGCGATAAAGTTGATTTATACAATCGTCTTGGCGTTACAGTTGCGGAATTTGGTACGCGTCGCCGTCACAGTTACGAAGTTCATGATGTCGTGATGAAAGAATTAACAAACCATAAAGGAAAAAGTTTTGTTGGAACTTCTAATGTTCACTTTGCACATAAATATGGCGTAAAACCAATTGGAACTCATGCTCACGAATGGTTTATGTTTCATGGTGCACGTTACGGATTCAAAATTGCGAATTCAATCAGTTTAGATCGTTGGGTAAAAGTTTATTATGGTGATTTAGGAATTGCTTTGACTGACACTTATACATCGGATGTTTTCTTTGGACAATTTGATAAAAAATTATCTAAATTATTTGATGGCGTTCGTCATGATTCTGGAGATCCGATTGAGTTTGGAGAAAAAACAATTGCACATTACGAAAAAATGGGTATCAACCCTTTATTCAAAACGATTATTTTCTCGGATGGATTAAATTCAGAAAAAGTGGAAATGATTACAAAAGCTTTCAAAGGAAGAATTGGATTATCATTTGGAATTGGAACCAACTTAACAAACGACACTGATTTAAAACCTATGAATATCGTGATGAAATTGACCGAAATTTCTTCGATAGATATAAAATGGACAGGTGTTGTAAAACTTTCGGACGAAAAAAATAAACATACCGGAACGCCACGTATGATTGCTCTTGCAAAAGAAATGTTAGATTTAGATGACATTCCATCACATGATGCGCCAGAAAATGATTAAAATCTTACGATAATCCATATAAAAAATGTTCTGAAATGATTCTCAGAACATTTTTTTACAACAATAGCTATTTAATTTATTAACTTTAAAAAATTAAATAGCTATGAAAATAATTTTTTACTTTTTTTATTAATTGGGTTGATATCTTGTAAACGCGAATTAACAAGAGAAAAACATGAAAAATTACACCAAGATTCTATCAATCAAATAATATTAGCGATGGGTATAAATCCAGATTCATCGTTTTCATATAATAAGTACAATAAAAAATTAAAGAACAGAAATAATACAGACTCTTTAATCCGCATAGTATCACCTTCTTTTGCAGAACATCAATTTATATTTTATAATGACACTTTAACCTATTACTATTTTAATGAATTTCCTTACGATAAAATGTGTGGAACTGGTGCAATAAATGATTTTGAAGACAAGAAAATTACCGAATTATATAAAGTTAAAAAGAAAGATCTGATTAATATTAAATCTGATACTATTGAACATTTTATTCAAAAGTTAGAAACTAAAAATTCTAATGAGGGATTTTATCCTTTTGCTTTAATTCTGGCAATTAATAAAGATTCAATAAAAAGTAAGTCGCTTAATCAACTTAGAAAATATCTAATCAATAAAAATTATAGATACAATTTTCGTCCACTTTCTACTCGAGAACGTTTAGTTGCTAATGCAAAATTCAATAATACTTCGGATGATTTTTCTAAAATAAATTGGGATAGTGTGTATTATGTAGATTTTAAGAAGTTTTATCCAAACAATTAATCATAAAAAATCCACTTCGTTTGAAGTGGATTTTTTATGATTTAAAATTTAATAAATTACTTATTCATTAAATCTTCGATTTCTTCTGCTTCTAACGGAATATTTTGCATCAAGTTGAAAGGTTTTCCTTCTTTCTGAATTACATAATCATCTTCCAAACGAATTCCAAAACCTTCTGCTGGAATATAGAATCCTGGCTCGTTTGTGAAAACCATTCCAGCCACAAAATCATCAGTCAATAAACCATAATCATGTGTATCTAATCCCATATGATGAGACGTTCCATGCATCATGTATTTTTTGTAAGCTGGCCAAGCTGGATCTTCGTTTTGTACATCTGCTTTATCCAACAAACCTAAACCTAACAATTCAGAAGTATAAACTTTTCCTAATTCTTCGTGGTATTTGTACCAATTATTCCCAGGAACTAACATCGTTTCCGCTTCTTTTTTACAACGTAAAACTGCATCATAAACTTCGCGTTGGCGTTTTGTATATTTTCCATTAACTGGAATTGTACGTGACATATCTGATGAATAATTTGCATATTCAGCTGCAACATCAAACAAAATCAAATCACCGTCTTTACATTCTTGATTATTTTGAATATAATGCAACACATTTGCATTATTTCCAGACGCAATAATTGGCGTGTATGCAAAACCTTTTGAACGATTACGAAGAAATTCGTGAACAAACTCAGCTTCGATTTCGAATTCCCAAACTCCAGGTTTTACGAAATTTAAAATACGACGAAAACCTTTTTCTGTGATATCACACGCTTGTTGAATCAATTGAATTTCTTCTGGTTCTTTTACAGAACGTAAACGTTGCAAAATAGGATTTGAACGTAAATAAGTATGTCCAGGATAATCTACTTTCAATTGTTTTACAAAACGATCTTCGCGCGTTTCTACTTGAGGTGCTTCTGTTACGCGATAATGCTCATTTTTATTTACATAAACATTATCTGCTTCTACCATCAATTTGCGCAAAACATTTGGTAAATCTTGTAACCAAAGTACAGTTTTGATTCCAGAAACTTCTGTTGCTTGAGCTTTTGATAATTTTTCTCCTTCCCAAACTGCAATATGATCGTTTGTTTCACGAACAAATAATACTTCCTTATATTTAGGATCGTAAGCGTCAGGAAAAATTAATAAGATAGATTCTTCTTGATCAACTCCAGATAAATAAAAAATATCACGATGTTGTGCAAACGGTAACGTAGAATCTGAAGAAATTGGATAAATATCGTTAGAATTGAAAATAGCAAGAGAACGAGGTTTCATTGCTTTTACAAATTTCGCTCTGTTCTTTACGAATAACTCGCTTGGAATAGGATTGTATTTTGTTGTCATAAAATTTTACATTAATTATTATGACCAAATTTAAGAAGATGTTTTTAGAAAAAAAAGGAAAACCCTCGCAGAAACGAGGGTTTTAACCTTAACCAACCTAAACCTATGAAAAAGCCATTAGCCTTTTATGTTGACAAATGTAAGCTACTTTTTTTAAACTGCAAATTTTTTTTTAAAAAAGTCAATATTTTTTTAACGTCAATATGATAAAACGATAATATTCAACAAATAAGCTATCTATAAAAATTCAATAATTATTCATTTGCGATATTCAAATAATTATTCTTATATTTGCACCTCGAATTTTAGTATAAATAATAACTTAAAAGAAGTTAAAAATGACACATTACGAAACTGTTTTCATTTTGACTCCCGTTCTATCTGATTCTCAGGTAGAGGAAGCAGTTAATAAATTCAATGACTTTGTTACTGCTAACGGTGGTGAAATCGTAGCAAAAGAGAACTGGGGCTTAAAAAAATTAGCTTACCCAATTCAAAACAAAAGAAATGGATTCTACCACTTAGTAGAATTTAAATCAGACAATAACGAGTTAGTTTCTCAATTAGAAGTTGCTTACAAACGTGATGAGCGTGTAATCCGTTTCTTAACTGTGAAATTAGACAAACACGGTATGGACTGGGCAGAAAAACGTAGAACAAAATTAAAGTCTAACTCTAACAAATAAGCAAAGCTATGGCAATTGACGATTTAGCAAAAAAAGCAGCTGGAGGTAGCGAATCAGAAATCCGTTATTTATCTCCTTTAGATATCGAAACACAATCAAACTCAAAATATTGTCGTTTCAAAAAATTTGGAATCAAATACGTTGACTATAAAGACGCTGATTTCTTAATTCAATTCGTGAATGAGCAAGGTAAAATTTTACCTCGTCGTTACACAGGAACATCTTTAAAATACCAAAGAAAAGTTTCTAAAGCGATCAAAAGAGCTCGTCACTTAGCATTAATGCCATTTATTGGTGATCAATTAAAATAATAACCTAAATATTAAAATATCATGAACGTAATTTTAAGACAAGATGTAGAAGGTTTAGGTTTTGAATTTGAAGTTGTTTCAGTAAAACCTGGATACGCACGTAACTTCTTAATCCCTCGTGGATTAGCATCAGTTGCAACTCCAAAAAATGTACAAGAATTAAATGAAGTTTTAGACGCTCGTAAAGCAGAAGAAGCTACATTAATCTCTGCAGCGAAAGAAAAAGCGGCTAAATTAGATGGTTTAGTTGTTAAAATCGACGCTAAAGTTGGTTCTGGAGACAAATTATTTGGATCTATCAACAATGCAGATTTAGCAGAAGCTTTAGTAAAAGCTGGTGTTGAAATCGAGAAGAAAAACATTAGAATCCCTGGAAATACTATTAAACGTTTAGGAAAATACGAAGCTAAAGTTCGTTTCCACAGAGATGTTGAAGTAGATTTCGGATTTGAAATTGTACCAGATGCTGCATCTATCAAAGCTGCTGAAGAAGCTGCTAAAACTAGAGCAGAATTAGCTAAATTAGATGCTCAAAAAGCAGCTAATGCTACTAAAGAAGAAGGTTCTTTCTTCAACTATGATAACCCAATTTACGCTAACGACAAGAAAGCGAAAAAAGAGGAAGTATCTGAAGAAGTTGCTACAGAAGAAACTCCATCTACAGAAGAATAATTATTATTCAACATATATAAAAAAACCTCGCAGTTTGCGAGGTTTTTTTTATGTTTTTATTTTAGATAATCTAACGTATTTACTTCTTTAAACTTTGGCGAACGTCGTAAGAAATCTTTGAAGAAAGCCGTATGTGTAGCTCCCATTAATACAAAAATACGATCGTCTTTTGTAATTGGCACATTGTTCATATTCGCAAACATCCACAAATTTCTTTCATAAAACTTTGCCGCTTGCTCCGCTCCCAATGGATAACCATTTACAGAAACAGTTGTTAATAAATCTGCATTAACTGCAACCGAAAAATCTAAAAATTCTGGTTGATTATAGTATTGCAATAACTCTTTTAATTTTACATCTTTTTTTGTTACTCCATTTTTTGATTCATTATTTCGGAACATTTCGATGTATTTTTTGAATGTAATCGAATCATCTTGCTCTTTCAACAAATCACCAAGCATATAAAGATAATCTTCTTGATAATTAATTCCATAAATTTTCTTCGATCCGCTTAATCTCCCAACTTCATAAGCCAATAACTCAACTTCGTTTGGATTTTCAAACTTCATTTTAGGATTAAGTAAATAATCTTGAAAAAGTTTATTCAACATTTTATTGCGAGAAGGATTTTGTTCAACTAAAATAATTGTAGGTTTAAAAGCCGCAATCTGCTTCGCTATTTCATGTATTTGACGAACATTATCTTGATTATTCTCATCAAATTCAGTCGTACTTGCATCTGGCGTATATCCCATGTGAAAAGTTCCCATATTAAGAACTGGAATAGCATCATCAAATTTTGTTTGAAATTGATATTTTGTTTGAGCAGATAAATTCATAGTACCAATAAATGTAGCAATTGCAATAAATAAGTTTTTCATTTGAGTTAATTTTTAATTATGATTCAAATTTCTGTGATTCTGAAAAAATTGACTTCTATTTATCGACTAACCCATTTGATTTATCGACGAATCACTTCACTTTTATGTAGAAAAGAATCTAATTTTACAAAAAACAAAAACAATGGAGCGTGATAAAAAAAATTTAAGTTTCTCGAAACAAAAAAGTATACTTATACTTTTAGGGTTCTGGCTTATTTACATTCTGTTTGACTACATAACAATTGGATTAGTAAATCTAACTAACGGAAATTCATTTTTTGAAGCAATTAACTTATTTGCATCAACAATGTATATTGTTCAGTTAATTACAATTTTTATTATCTATTTTTTTATTGCCCCCTATTTTCTAAAAAATATCAATTGGAAATCGATATTATTCTCTATAATATGTTCCTTTACAACATTCATTATTGTTCGTTATTTTATTGAGCAAATTATTACAGATTTTTTGTTTCACAAAGTCAATTATTTTGAAGGAACAACGATTAGTTTTTACATTTACGACAATTTACATTATGGTTCTTTTATCGTTTTTTCGTCACTTTTTTTATGGATGACATTCCACTCAATCCATACACTAAAACAAAATAACATTATCGAGAAAGAGAAAAAAGAAGCTGAAATCAATTTTCTGAAATCTCAAATTAATCCTCATTTTTTATTTAATACCCTTAATAATATTTATAGTTTGGTGAGTGTAAATTCTCCTCATTCGTTAAAAGCTATCGAAAATTTGAGTGCAATTATGCGTTTTACAACCTACGAAACCAATAAAGATAAAATAGAAATTGAACGAGAAATTGATTACATCAATCAATACTTAGATTTGGAGCAGATTCGTTATGGAGAGAAATTTTATGTCGAAAAAGAATTTTTGATCGAGAATTCTAAAAAATTAATTCATCCATATATTATTTCGCCTTTAATCGAAAATGCAATAAAACATGGTGTTGTAAAAGACATTAATCATCCAATTAAAATCAATTTAAAAACCAATTCTGAATACCTTGAGATTTCCGTTTCAAATAAAATTAATCAACATCAAAAAGATGAAACTTCAGGAATTGGATTAACAAATTTGAAAAAAAGATTGAATTATTATTTCGGAAATAATTATAGTTTCGAGATTAAAAACGATTATGAAACCTTTCATATTTACCTAAAAATTCCATTAAATGACGAAAATTAAGTGTATTATTTTAGACGATGAACCTTTGGCTGTTGAATTATTAAAAAAACACGCTTCTGAAAATGAAAATTTAATTGTTTCACTTGCTACAACTGAAGTTTTTGAAGCAATTGATTTTCTCAAAAATAATAAAGTTGATCTTATTTTCACAGATATTCAAATGCCCGAATTAACAGGAATTCAATTGATGAAAATCCTTGATCATTCTCAGAAATTTATTGTTACAACTGCTTATCAAGATTATGCTTTAGAAAGTTTTAATTTTCATGTGGTTGATTATTTATTGAAACCTATTACGAAAGATCGTTTTGATTCGTCAGTAAAAAAGTATGTTGATTTTTTTCAAACGACATCAACTAAAAATCAATCGACTTATTTGTTTGTAAAAGCAGATGGAAAGCAAGTGAAAATTAATTTTTCGGACTTAATTTATATTGAAGGCTTGAAAGATTATATTCGAATTCATACTAAAACTGAAAAATTATTAGTCTTAGAAACTATGAAATCTTTCGAAGAAAAATTACCAAATCATTTCAAGAGAATTCATCGTTCGTATATCATCAATCTTGATTTTTTAACTTCAATAGATGGTAATTCTGTTTATCTCAATCAGAAAATTGTACCAATTGGAGAAACATACAGAAAAGAAATGAAGGATTTTGGCTAAAAGCGTTAAGCAAAACAAAAAACTCCAACTTTAAAAGTTGGAGTTTTTGTTATTTATATATTTCTTGTTCGTTGTATCAGCAACATATCAGCCAAAACCATCGCAGCTAAACTTTCTACAATAGGTACGGCTCTTGGAACAACACAAGGATCGTGACGACCTTTTCCATGCATTTCTACCATTTCGCCATCAGCATTCAACGTCGTTTGTTCTTGCATTAATGTCGCAACTGGCTTGAAAGCAACTTTGAAATAAATATCCATTCCATTCGAAACTCCACCTTGTATTCCTCCAGAATAATTGGTTTTTGTTGTTCCATCTTGGTTGAATTGATCATTCATTTCTGAACCTTTCATTGATGTTGAAGCAAAACCTTCGCCGTACTCAAAACCTTTCACCGCGTTTATCGACATCATTGCTTGCCCTAAACGAGCATGCAATTTATCAAAAATTGGTTCACCTAAACCAACTGGCACATTTTGAATAACGCAGGTAACTTCACCACCAATTGTATCACCTTCTTTGCGAATTTCTTTGATACGATCAATCATTTTTTCTGCCATTTCTAGATCTGGACAACGTACTGCCGTATCTTCAATTTTAGAAAAATCTAATGTAGAATAATCATTATCCAACTTCAACTCACCTACTCCGCTTACATAAGCTGTAATATTGATATTTGGAATCACATGTTTTGCAACAGCGCCACCAACAACCCAATTAGCCGTTTCGCGCGCAGAAGTTCTTCCTCCACCTCTATGATCGCGAACACCATATTTGGTTTCGTATGTAAAATCGGCATGAGAAGGACGAAAAACGCCTTTGATATGATCGTAATCGTGAGATTTTTGATTATCATTCGGAATAATAAACCCGATAGAAGCACCTGTTGTTTTTCCTTCAAAAATACCTGAAAGAAATTGTACTGTATCTGGTTCTTTTCGTTGTGTCACAATTGCAGATTGCCCTGGCTTACGACGATCTAATTGCGCTTGTATCCAATCAAAATCTAATTCGATTCCACTAGGAACGCCATCAATTACACCTCCAATCGCTACACCATGACTTTCGCCAAAAGTTGAAATTTTAAATAGTCTTCCGAATGTATTCACAATAGTATATGAGTTTTTGTTTTTATTTTTCGAATTGATAAATCACCGCATTAACATTCATTGTAGCTCCAACAGAAGCTAAAATAATTGTATCATTTGCGTGAAATTGATGAGGAGCTAATTCTCCTTTTTTGATTAAATCAAACATTGTAGGAACCGTTGCTACAGATGTATTTCCTAAGAATTGAACCGTCATTGGATCAATTTTTTCTGGAACAGCTACACCATATAATTTGTATAAACGCTCTATCATCGCATGATCCATTTTTGCATTTGCTTGGTGCAATAAAATTTTATCAATATCAGTAATTGATAAATTTGTTTCGTCTAACAATTCTTTGATTGCCGGCGGAACATTTTTTAATACGAATTCGTAAACTTTACGACCTTTCATATTAATTGTTTTGATTGAACCTTTATAGTCTGGATTTGCAGAACGTCCATTTGTCAAGTAAGCCAATTCATCACCTGTATAACTTAAAGTTTCATGATTGATGATTCCATATTTATAGTCAGCTTCTTTTGCTTCTAAAACAACTGCTCCTGCTCCATCTGCAAAAATCATCGCAGAACGATCATGTGGATCTACAGCACGAGATAACGTATCAGAACCGATTACCAAAACTTTCTTTGCAATATTTGCTTGAATAAATTGATGTCCTAAAATCAATGATTCTATCCAACCTGGACAACCAAATGTCATATCATAAGGTTTACATTTTAGGTTTTTGATTCCTAAATTGTGTTTTACTTTTGCCGAAATTGACGGCATAATATCAATTTGATGACCAACAGGATCAATATCTCCAAAGTTGTGTCCAACGATTATATAATCTAATTCTTCTGGATTAACGCCAGATTCTTCAATTGCTTTTTTAGCTGCAAAAGTTGCGATATCAGAATTTAATAAATCATCTTCTACATATCTTCTTTCTCTGATTTCTGTAATTTCCTCAAATTTACGCGTAATTTCTTCACCAGTTTTATCCAAACGATTTCCACTTTCGTCATAAAATTCGTGGTTAACAAAATCTTCGTTCGTAACAATTCTATTTGGTAAATAGTGTCCAGAACCTGTAATTACAGAGTTTATCATATTAATATTGTTCAATTTTAATAAAAAAATAATAGCGACAAAGTTACACATTTCATTAAAATAGTCATGAAAAATATGTAATAACTCATGCCGAAATTAATAAAGTATAATTAATTTAGCAGCATGAAAAAAAATCCTTCATTAATTGGTCTTTTAATCGTCTGTGGATTAGCTGCTTTGATCGTTGTTGTTTATAACACTTTTTTGAGCAAAAAAGATGGGTATGTGATTGACAATCCATCAAACAAAACCTTGACAATCAAAATTAACGATAAAGATTTTACAATTGCACCGCAACAAAATGCAAGAGTAGACCTGAAAAAAGGAAAAGCGCATATCGTTTATAGTTTTAATAACAAAAATGTAGATACAGTTGTAGATATTACAAGAGCAAATGGTTTTATAAATCCAACGCATCAAGAATATTATACATTTACACGACCTTATGGTGTTAGAAAAAACAAAGATTCTATCTTTTTATCAAACAATATTGCAATAGATAACAAGGTTTATCACGGAATTATCGAAAAATCTTCTCAATTATACATCGAAAACTTTTACTACAACATCGATCAGGATTATCCTAAGATGTTTATAAAAAGTGGCGGAAGCGAGAAAGCAACTGATTTATCGAAAATATTTAACAAAGAAGATTTTAAACAATTTTATTTCGAGAATTACGAATAAGATTTAGATTTTATAACTTTACAAAATGGCAAATCATCAACACGATGCAGTAACTCCTTACGAAGCATCAGATCTAAATAAAAAGAAACAAGTCGAGCAAATGTTCGATAATATTTCGCCAAAATACGATTTATTAAACCGTGTTTTATCAATGGGAATAGATATTCAATGGCGAAAAGATGTCATCAAAATGGTAAAAGCTTCTCAACCAAAAACGATTTTAGATATCGCGACTGGAACAGGAGATTTAGCGATTATGATGGGTAAAAATATCGATGCAAAAATTACTGGATTAGACTTATCTAACGGAATGTTGGAAGTTGGTCGCAAAAAAGTAAAAGAAGCTGGATTAGAAAATCGTATCGAAATGGTACAAGGTGATTCGGAAAATTTACCTTTTCCTGATAACACTTTTGACTGTGTAACCGTTTCTTTTGGTGTTCGTAATTTTGAAAACTTAGAGAAAGGTTTAGCAGAAATTAATCGTGTTTTAAGACCAGGCGGAACTTTTGTTATTTTAGAGTTTTCTTATCCTACAGCTTTCCCAATGAAACAATTGTACACGTTTTATTCTAAAAATATTTTACCTGCAATTGGTAAAATGGTTTCGAAAGATCAAAGTGCTTATACCTATTTACCAGATTCAGTTCGTGCTTTTCCACATGGAGAAGAAATGAAAAACATCCTGAAAAGTGTAAAATTTACACAACCTATTGATAAAAAACTTACTTTTGGTATTGCAAGCATTTATAAGAGTATAAAATAAAATTGCTTGTTATTCGTTGAAAGTCTATGAGAAAAAATCTAATCATCGCATTATCGTTAACTGTTGCTAGCATTGCAAATGCGCAGTTTCGCCCTAATAATGACAGAAGCGAAAACAGAACTGAAACTGATCAGAAAAAATTTAGTTTTGGATATTTCTTGGGAACTAATATGATGAGTTACAAGATTGTTCCTAAAGCTCAAACAAATCCGTTACCAGGAACTCCTCAAACTCCAGAAGATGATGGAGTAAATGAACACGGTTTAGTTTATTTAGATCAAGAAAGTAAAGCTGGTTTCTCTGTTGGATTAATCGCAAAAATGCGAGTAAATGATTATATTGATTTAAAATCAGAACCAGGATTGCATTTTGCTCAACGTATTTTACATTTTCGTAATGCCCCTTTAGCTGGTACATCAACTGGTACTTATGAAGGAGATTTAGAAGATTCTAATGTAAAACGCGAAGTAAAATCTACTTATATCGAAATTCCATTGTTACTTAACTTTCACGGAGATCGTTGGTTCAATACACGTCCATACATTCAAGGAGGTTTGGGTTATCTAATGAATTTACAATCTAACGAAAATAAGGAAGACGATAACGCAACTGGAGTTTTTAGAACAACAACGAATAACTTTAACTGGCAAGCTGAAATTGGAGTTGAAATTTATTTCAAACGATTTAAACTTACACCAGCTCTAAAAGGTATGTTCTTCTTTAATAATGAAATTGTTCCTGATAAACCTTCTACAGACCCTTATTGGACAGGAAGCTTGAATTCATTATCAACCAGAGCATTTGTTTTTTCTCTAAAATTTGAATAAAAATTAAAAGTCATAATCACAAAATAATAAAAACCATAAATAAATAATCACATGAATTTTCAATTATCGGAAGAACAATTAATGATTCAAGAAGCTGCTCGTGATTTCGCTAAAGCCGAATTATTACCAGGAGTTATCGAACGCGATGAAACATCTACTTTCCCAACTGATGCAGTAAAAAAAATGGGAGAACTTGGATTCTTAGGTATGATGGTTGACCCAAAATACGGAGGATCTGGTTTAGATAGCGTTTCTTATGTCATTGCAATGGAAGAAATCGCTAAAGTTGATGCTTCTGCTGCTGTTGTCATGTCAGTTAACAACTCTTTGGTTTGTGCTGGTATGGAAAAATATTGTAACGAAGATCAAAAACAAAAATATTTAGTACCATTAGCTTCTGGTCAAGTGATCGGAGCATTTTGTTTATCTGAGCCAGACGCTGGTTCTGATGCAACTTCTCAAAAAACTACTGCGGTAGATATGGGAGATCACTATTTATTAAATGGAACAAAAAACTGGATTACGAATGGTGGAACAGCTTCTACTTATTTAGTAATCGCTCAAACTGATCCAGAAAAAGGTCACAAAGGAATCAATGCTTTCATCGTAGAAAAAGGATGGGCAGGTTTCGAAATTGGACCAAAAGAGCAAAAAATGGGAATCCGTGGTTCTGACACACATTCATTATTCTTTAATGATGTAAAAGTTCCAAAAGAAAACCGTATCGGTGAAGATGGATTTGGATTTGCTTTCGCAATGAATGTCTTAAACGGAGGACGTATCGGTATTGCTTCTCAAGCATTAGGTATTGCTCAAGGTGCTTATGAATTAGCGTTAGATTATGCAAAAATTCGTAAAGCATTCAAAACAGAAATCATCAATCATCAAGCTGTTGCATTCAAATTAGCAGATATGGCAACTAATATTACAGCTGCTCGTATGTTATGTTTCAAAGCTGCGGTTGAGAAAGACGAAGGAAAAGATATTTCTATTTCTGGTGCAATGGCAAAACTATTTGCTTCTAAAACAGCGAACGAAGTTGCTTCGGAAGCCGTTCAAATTCATGGAGGAAATGGTTATGTTCGTGAGTATCATGTAGAGCGTATGATGCGTGATGCAAAAATTACTCAGATTTACGAAGGAACATCAGAAATTCAAAAAATTGTAATTTCGAGAGGAATTGCTAAATAATTTTAGATAAATATAATTATTTTTATCTTTATGAGACATTTGTTAATGACAGATGTCTTTTTTTATTTATTTAATCAAAAAACAATACGTCGTATATTTGTGGCGGAAAAAATATAAAGAAGATGAAAATTTTTAGATTCGGACCAAAAGGTCAGGAGAAATCAGGTGTAATCATCGATGAGAAAAAATTCGATGTTTCAGCATCTGGAATTATTTATGATGATGATTTTTTTGGAAATACAGAAAAACAAGAAACTTTACAAAAATATATCGAGCTTAACATTAATAGCTTGCCATTAGTTGAAGATGATGTACGTATTGGTACACCTTTAACTCGTCCAGGAAAAATTGTTTGTGTAGGTCTTAACTTCGATGATCACGTAAAAGAAACAGGTTTACAACAACAAGCAGAACCGATTATGTTTATCAAAGCGAATCAATCGTTTAACGGACCAGAAGACGGAATTATGCAACCAAATGGTTCTACAAAAATGGACTGGGAAACAGAACTTTGTATTATTATTGGTGAAAAAGCAAATAATGTAACGGAAGAAGACGCAATGAATCACGTATATGGTTATGCATTGATTAATGATATTTCTGAACGTGCTTTCCAAACAGAACGTGGTGGTACTTGGGACAAAGGAAAAGGATGTGATACATTTGCACCTGTTGGACCTTTTATTGCAACAAAAGACGAAATCGAGGATGTAAATAATTTACGTGTTTGGTTAAAATTAAACGGAGAATTAATGCAAGATGGTAATACAAGTGATTTTATTTACCGTATTCCTAAATTAATTTCTTACCTATCTCAATTTATGTCTTTCTTACCAGGAGATATTATTTCTACAGGTTCTCCAGCAGGATCAGGAATGGGGAAAACACCTCAAGTTTGGTTAAAACCAGGAGATGTTATCGAATATGGAATTGAAGGTTTAGGTTCTACAACTCAAACTATTTTACCTTTCTCAAGAGGTTAAAATAAGATATCTTACAATAAAAACCGTGCAATTTAAATTTTGAATTGCGCGGTTTTTAAATTTTGTTTAGCATCATACTTAATTGATTAAACGATAAAATGAATACTTTTTTATGTAATCTGTTAATCATTTTAAAACAATCAATCGGTTAAATAGAACGTCTAATTCGAAAAAAATATTGGATATTCAATTAATTAACGTAATTTTGCAAACGGTTTTGACAACCGTCTAAATGGTACAAATCCATCAAAATGATGAATAATTCCTAAAATCTTTTGGGAAAACAGAATCATTTTGTACATTTGCACCCCGATCGGATTGTCGGTAATTTATAAAATATTAAAAATCAAGATAGTGGACACGTTAAGTTACAAAACTTCATCAGCCAACAAAGAAACTGCTCAGAAAGAATGGGTAGTTGTGGACGCTTCTGACTTATCATTAGGTCGTTTAGCGTCAGGTGTTGCGAAGCTTATCAGAGGTAAGCACAAAACAAACTTCACTCCTCATGCAGATTGTGGAGATTATGTAATTGTTTTAAACGCTGACAAAATTCAATTAACAGGTAACAAATGGGATGACAAATTATACATCCGTCACACAGGTTACCCAGGTGGACAAAGATCTTTAACTGCGAAAGAAGTTTTTGCAAAAGATCCTGTACGCTTAATCGAAAAGTCAGTAAAAGGAATGTTACCTAAAAATAAATTGGGTAGTAAATTATTGACTAATTTACATGTATTTGTTGGTACTGAGCACAATCACGAAGCTCAACAACCAAAACAAATCGATATTAACGAATATTTATAATCTAATTCCATGGCAATAGTTCATAAAATCGGACGTAGAAAAACATCTGTTGCTCGTGTATACTTACAAGAAGGTAATGGAGAAATCTTCATTAACGGGCGCGAGTTAGCAATCTACTTCCCTACGGCAGTATTACAATACAAAGTAGAACAACCATTTTTAATCACTGGTACAAAAGAGAAATACAATGTAGATATCAAAGTATTTGGTGGTGGAATCACTGGTCAGGCTGAAGCAATTCGTTTAGCAATTTCTAGAGCTTTATGTGAAGTTGACGCAGATTTTCGTTTACAATTAAAACCAGAAGGGTTATTAACACGTGACCCACGTATGGTTGAACGTAAAAAATTCGGTCAAAAGAAAGCGCGTAAGAAATTCCAATTCTCTAAACGTTAATTTATTCAATTCATTAAAAAATCCATTTTCCGTTGGTTTAGCATCTAAACAAATAAGGCTAGAATTTTTCGACCACTTGTTTGTTGCTTGTTGAGATAACGGAACGTAAACTAAAAAAAAGAAAATGGCAAAAGTAAATGTAAAGGACTTATTAGGTGCTGGTGTGCACTTTGGTCACTTAACAAGAAAATGGAATCCGGCTATGGCTCCTTATATTTTTATGGAGAAAAACGGAATCCACATCATCGACCTTCACAAAACTGCAGTGAAATTAGATGAAGCATCTGAAGCTTTAGGAAAAATTGCTGCATCTGGACGTAAAGTTCTTTTTGTTGCAACTAAAAAACAAGCGAAAGATGTTGTAGCTAAGCATGCTGAAGAAATCAACATGCCTTATATTACAGAACGTTGGCCTGGTGGGATGTTAACTAACTTTGTTACTATCCGTAAAGCAGTTAAAAAAATGAATTCAATCGATCGTATGAAAAAAGACGGTACGTTTGAAACACTATCTAAAAAAGAAAGATTACAAGTTGATCGTCAAAGAGCATCTTTAGAGAAAAACTTAGGTTCTATCGCTGATATGACACGTTTACCATCTGCAGTATTTATTGTAGATATCGTACGTGAGCACATCGCTGTAGCTGAAGCTCAAAAATTGGGTATTCCAATCTTTGCAATGGTTGATACAAATACTGACCCACGTCAAGTAGATTTCCCAATCCCTGCAAATGATGATGCTTCTAAATCTATCGATATCATCTTATCTACAGTAGCTGATTCTATCAAAGCTGGTTTATCTACACGTAAAGCAGAAAAAGAAAAAGCAAAAGAAGGTAAAGAAGAAGGAGCTGAAACAAAAGAAGCTTAACATTAACTTGATGATCAATTCATCGATATAATATACCTTGTAGCTCCTACACCACTTTGTGGTGTACGAGCTACTTTTATTTAAAATATTAAGAAACAAAATAAAAATATTACTATGAGCTACAAAGCAACAGCCGCTGAGGTAAGTAAATTAAGAAACGCAACTGGTGCGGGAATGATGGACTCTAAAAAAGCTTTAGAAGAAGCTGGTGGAGATTTCGATAAAGCTGTAGAAGTTTTACGTAAACAAGGACAAAAAGTAGCTGCTAAAAGAGCTGACCGTGATTCTACAGAAGGTGCAGTTATCGCTAAAGTTAACGCTGACCAAACTAAAGGTATCGTTATCGCTTTGAACTGTGAGACTGACTTCGTTGCTAAAAATGAAGCTTTCGTTGCTATGGCTAATGAAATCGCTGATTTAGCTTTAACAGTTAACTCTAAAGAAGAATTATTAGCTTTACCATTCGCAGGAATTACAGTTGGTGAAAAATTAACTGAGCAAACAGGTGTTATTGGAGAAAAAATCGAAATTGGTACTTTCCAAGCTATCGAAGGTGCTATCGTTAATTCTTACATCCACGCTGGTAACAAAATTGGTGCTGTAGTTTCTTTATCTGCTAACGTAGAAGGTGCTTCTGAAGTAGCTCGTGACGTTGCTATGCAAGTTGCTGCTATGAACCCAGTAGCATTAGATGAAACTTCTGTTGCTCAATCTGTAATTGATACTGAATTATCTATCGCTAGAGAAACTTTAGTTGCAGAAGGTAAACCAGAAAACATGATTGAAAACATCGCTCAAGGTAAATTACAAAAATTCTTCAAAGAGAATACATTAGTTCACCAAGCGTCAATCAAAGACGGAAAAACTTCTGTTCAAGATGTCGTTAAAGCTGTTAACGCTGACTTGAAAGTAACTGGATTTATCCGTTACAGCTTATAATAAGTTTATAATTTTTATTATATATCTTAAAGTGATGCTAAAATTTAGCATCACTTTTTTGTTTGGTATATAATTTGAAATGTTTGTTTTATAATTATTTATTTTTATATTTGTTAGGATTACAAGCATATGAAACACTTTATACTATTTATAACTATATTTTTATTCACCATAACATCTGCATCAGCTCAGTCGAGATTTGATCAGGACAAAGGCTCTGTTAGTATTTATCCAAATCCTGCGAGTTCTACGTTTACAATAAAATTTGATAATCCATCGAAAGCAAGTTCGGTGTCGATATATTCGATTATTGGAAATGAAGTAATGAATAAAAAATTAGACGGAAGCCAAAAAGCAAACTTTAATGTACAAAGTTTGAAAAAAGGAAAATACATTGTTCGCGTTTTTAATGAAGATGGAACAACAGAAACACAATCGTTGATTAAGAATTAAAATTATTCATATAAAACAAAAAAGCTTCTCAAAAATTTGAGAAGCTTTTTTTATGTCGTTACTCGAAAGTCTATTTCGCTTTCTTGTAATTATCTTCAACTTGTTTCCAATCCAAAACATTGTTAAACGCTTTCAAATAATCATCGCGTTTGTTTTGGTATTTTAAATAATAAGCATGTTCCCAAACATCAATTCCTAAAATTGGCGTTCCTGCAACCTCTGCTCCTGGCATCAATGGATTATCTTGATTTGCTGTACTTGTAACTGCCAAACTTCCGTCTTCTTTCACAACTAACCAAGCCCAACCAGAACCAAAACGTTTAGAACCTGCTTCGTCCAATTGTTTCATCAATTCTTCTGTAGAACCAAATGTTGCATCAATCTTAGCTTTAAGATCTCCTGTAGGCGCTTTCTGCGGCGTTGGAGACATAATATCGAAATATAACATGTGATTGTAATATCCACCAGCATTGTTGCGTAAAGCAGCATTATTCATATCCATTTTTTTCAAAATGTCTACAATATCATTCGATTTGATATTTGCTTCTTTCAGCGCTGTATTCAATTTGTTGATGTATCCTAAATAATGTTTAGAGAAATGAACTTCCATTGTTTTTGCATCAATGTATTCGTTCAATTCATCGTAACCATATTTCAAAGGTTTAATTTGGAAAGTTCCTGGGTCAGCTTTAACATCTGTAGGATTTCCAACAGGCTCTGCAGCAGCTTGCACTGTATCTTGTTTTACAACTTCTTTAGTTGTTGAGTCAGCATTTTCTTTCTTCGTTTCGCATGACTGAACAAAGAAAAGAACACCCAAAACTGACATCAAAAATATACCCTTTTTCATCTTATTCTTTTATGTAGTTTACTTATGATATTAATATTTCTACTAAAATATACTAAAACTATCGAATATAAAATTGATTTCTTTTAATTTTCTGTTAAAATGGAGATTAGAATGTATTTTTATTACATTTATAATAATTAACACGAAACAAAATGACGATTAAAAATCTATTTGCAATCATAATCAAATTGATTGGTTTTTTCTTTATTATAGAAACTTTTATAACATTTTTTCCCGAGCAAATCAATCTGTTAATGAACTTTGATGTAATATTTCCTGAAGAAATAAAAAGTCAAAATATCGTTTTATTTCCTTACATCACGCTTATAATTCTATTCATTGTACTGTTTTTGATTTATTATACTTTCATTTATAAAACAGAAATTATGATTAGATTTCTTAGAATCGAAAAATATTTTGAAGATACAAGAATTGAAAATCTTACAATTCCTATTCAAAAATATGCGCAGATTTCGATAATAATCGTTTCGATTATTTTATTGATTTTTCAATTACCTATTTTTATCAATACAACAATTAAGTATTTTAGTGTAAAAGATTCTTTTCAAGATGGACTAACTTCTGATTTAATTTCGAGTTCAATTATTATTCTACTTTCATTTATTGGAATTATTTTCAGCGATAAACTCTCAAAAAATTTTGCAAAATAAACACTATTTTATTTCAGATATTTTAATTATTCTTATTTTATTAATTATAAAAAACCAAAAATGAAATATTACCTAACTTATATTCTATTTATAATTTGTTCAATTTCTTTTTCACAAAATATTGATGAAAAAAGAGATATACTAATTCATAATCTTTGTAATATCCTTTCCGAAAATAAAAATCTTAATGATTTAGATAGAATTAATTTAGTTAATCAAGATGTTAGTTTAATTAAATATTTTAAAGATTTTTCAAAAGATGAAATTCAAGCTGAAGAAGAAGCTATTTTTTATAGATTTCAAAAAAAATGTAAAGAATACACTGATATAATAAAGAAATTCTCTGAAAAAAATAATGAAAACTGGATTACTTTAGAAAATTTGCCTAAATCAACAATCAATGATAAAGATTATAATTTAGTAAAGTCAGCTTCTGAATTATATTATTTTGACTACGAAGGAAATAAAACAATTGTAAAAATTGAAGATAATAATTGGATTGAATATTTTATTGATGAATCTTTTTCTAAACTAAAATTATATTGGATAAAAAATAATGATTTTAATCTAGAGTTTTTAGAAAGCAATAATTCAATGAAAAAATCATTTAGTAGAAAAGGAGAAATATATCAATATAGAATTTTAAGTAAAGAGAATAATTATTATTGGATCGCTTATTATACAAAAGATCTAAATAATATCGTAAAATTTAAATTATATATTCAATAAAAAAACCTTCCATTACGGAAGGTTTCTTGTTATATCGAGTTTCTTAATCTCTCTTATAATTTACAACAGCTTCTATAAAAGCTTGTGCATTTTCAACTGGAATATTTGGTAAAATTCCGTGACCTAGATTGGCAATGTATTTATAAGGACCAAAATCGTCAATCATTTCTTTTACCATTTGCTGAATAGTTTCTGGTGGCGATAACAAACGAGAAGGATCAAAATTACCTTGTAACGTCTTTTTGAAACCTGTAAACTCACGCGCTAATTGCGGCGTAATTGTCCAATCAACACCCAAAGCAGAAGCTTTAGAATCGGCCATTTTCTCTAAAGCAAACCAACAACCTTTTGCAAAAACTGTTACAGGAACTACTTTAGAAACTTCATTTACAATTTGCTCGATGTATTTCCAAGAAAATTCGTCATAATCTTTTGGCGATAACATTCCACCCCAAGAATCAAAAATCTGAATCACATTTGCACCATGTTCCACTTTTTTCAACAAATATTGAATCGTAGTTTGAGTGATTTTTTCTAACAATTGATGCGCAGCAACTGGATTTTGAAAACAAAAACCTTTCGCTTGATCAAAAGATTTAGAACCACGACCTTCCACTGCATAACACAACAATGTCCAAGGCGATCCTGCAAAACCAATCAACGGAATATTATTATCCAATTCTTTCTTTGTGATATCCATCGCTGCATAAACGTAACCTAACTCTTCTTCAACATCAGGAATATAAACTTTTTCTACATCTTGAGCTGTACGAATAGGATTCTCTAACCACGGACCAACACCAGGTTTCATCTCGAAATTCATTCCCATTGCTTGTGGTACAACCAAAATATCCGAAAAGATAATGGCTGCATCCAACGGAAAACGACGAATTGGTTGAACTGTAATTTCAGCCGCTAATTCTGGCGTTTGACAACGTGTAAAGAAATCATATTTATCTCTCAATTCGATAAATTCTGGTAAATAACGTCCTGCTTGACGCATCATCCACACTGGCGGACGCTCTACCTCCTCACCTCTCAATGCTTTTAAAAGCAAATCATTTTTTATCATTGATGTATTTTTTTATATTTTCGATAACCACTTCCACCAATGGTGTTTGCGCAGTTATAATTTCATGATTTGGATAAACTTCTTGTATCGCAGAAGTTGTTGTATTTCCGATTGTAAAAATACGCGAACTTTCCGAAATTTCATTTTGTTGATGAAATGCTTTGAATGATAACGGACTAAAAAAAGCATACGCATCAAAAGTTTCATTTAATTGATAAACAACCTGTTCTGATTGATATGTAATGATTTGATTGACTTCTTGATTTGCTTTTGACAATTCATTCACCAACAAATCTCGGCGCGAAGAACCGCACAAGAAATTCCATTTCGGAGAATAATTTCCTGAAATCAATTTCGGAGCTAAATCTTCTGCATAATCTTCAATCAACACAACCTTTCTGTTTTGCGCTTTTAGTTTTTCTGCCGTTTTTTTTCCAACAACAAAAAAATGACCATTCAATTCCAATCCTTGAATGGCATTTACTGTATTTTGACTCGTCACAATAAATTGATGAACGGATTCATCAATCTGTGCAGAAATTTCATTTTTCGAAGTCAATTCGATTTGTAAAGTTGGTTTACAAACCACCTCAACATCAGTTCCAAATTCTTTTTCAAGTAATTCAGGAGAAATTAACTTCGTGAATAAAATCTTCGTTCGCACTATTTCGTTCCGATTTCTTTTTTAATTTCTTCAATCATTTTTGCAGCACCTTGCGCAATACATTCTTCAGCAAATTCGCGACCTTTCGTCAAATATTCATCTGCTTTGAATTGTCTTTCGATTGAAATCATCTCTTGTCCATCAATTGATAAAATTGCTCCTTTGAACGAGTAATTTTCTTCATCAATTTTTTCAACTAACGCACCAATTGGCGCTGTACAACCTCCTTCTAAAACATTCAAGAATTGACGTTCTACTGTTGCAAAAAGTTCACATTGCGGATTATTAATATCACTCAAATCAAAACCTTCTTTGGCAACAATTCCCAAAATCCCTTGTGATGGCGCAGCAATCATCCAATCAATCACTTTATAATGAAGACCTTTTTCTGCCAATTCATCTAAAATTTCTGAACGATCCAAACCTGCAAAAGCAAATACAGCTCCGTCCCAATCTGCATTATCTTGCAACTTTTTCAGACGTAATTGCACATTTCCTCGTAAATCTACAATCGTATCATTTGGATATTTATGATTCCAAAATGCTTTACGACGCAAAGATCCTGTTGCAATAATTCGGTGTTCTTTCTCGAAAATATCTTCCGATTTGTACACCAAAATATCCGCAGAACTTGCACGCTCTGGATATGCAATCAACTCTAATGTTTCTGGTAAAACAGTTGGTACATCTTTCAACGAATGAACCGCAATATCCACTTGATCATTCAACAAAGCAATGTCCAATGAACGCGTAAAAACACCTGTTAAACCTAATGAATAAATGGGTTGTTTTAGATTTGCATCACCTTCAGAAGTAATCGGAACGATTTCTGTTGGATGACCTTTTGCCTCAAGAATAGAAGCAACTTTATTGGCTTGCCAAAGCGCTAACGGACTTTGACGTGTACCAATTTTTATTGTTTTCATGATTGTATTAAGCTTGTTTTAAATGAAACATTTTTTCGATTAACTGAATTGTTTCGTCTGCATTTTCTTTATTTTCAATCAAATAAGAAGCAAACTGATTTGTAATTTTCTGAATTACTTTTTCAGTTAAAATCGTTTCATTTTCGTCAATGTTTACATTATCTTTTTTCAAATTATTTAAAGCAAAACTCTGAAAAAAGTCTAATCTATCTTTGAAAGATTGAATAGCAGGAACCAATTCTCTGGTTTCTAACCATTCGTAAAACTCTGTAGAATGCTCCTCTATAATTGCCAAAGCTTCTGGAATTGCATTGCGACGTTGCGCAATCGTATCATCTACCATTTTAGACAATCCGTCCACATTTACCAATTGAATAGATTCGCGAGCAGCCAATGTATGAATTACATTTTCTGGAACTGACATATCAATAATCGTCATTTCCTTATCGAACGGAATCATTTCTTCTGTAATCGTGTAATTACTTGCTCCCGTTGCAACAATTAGAATATCTGTTTTTTGTAATTCTTCTTTTAACTCGCTGTGATCTTTTACGGTAATATCGTATTTCAAACCAAGAACTTCTGCCTTTTCTTTTGTACGATTGATTAACGTAATGTTTGTATTTGGATAATGTTTGACCAAATTAGCGCATGTATTACGACCAATTTTACCAATTCCGTACAACAAAATATTTTTGTCGACCAAGTTTCCTTGCGTTGCTTGAATAAAATTAACCGCAGAATATGCAACCGAAGCAGAACCGTTACTTAAGAAAGTTTCGTTCTTCACTTTTTTACTAATTTGGATCGCAGTATTTACCAAACGCTCTAAAAAAGCATTTGATGCGCCTTGTTTTTTGAAACGAGAAAACCAAATTTTGATTTGTCCGATGATATCAAAATCACCTAAAATCTGACTTTCTAATCCCGACGAAACACGGAATAAATGTGTAATCGCTTCTTCTCCTTCTTTTACCATCATAAATTGACGGAATTCATCTGCATTACCTTCTGTATATTTACAATATTGCTCTACGATTTGATCTTCGTTTTCTGCAAAACCATAAAATTCAGTACGATTACAAGTTGATACAATAAAAAAGTTTTCTAAACCATTCGTTTTAGAATCTTGTGTAAACATTTCAACTTGTTCCGGGAAAAAAGTAAATTTACCACGTGTAATGGCGTCAGCTTTTTCATAACTGATTCCGATTACGTAAAAATTTTCTTCCGTTTTATTACCTCTAATTGCCATTTCTTCAAATACTGATACAAAAGTAGTTTCAAAAGTCTTCGAAAAATAACTTTAAAAAGAAAAAATAACGCTAAAAATTAAAGTTTGCTTTTTTAGAATAATTATAAATTAAAGGTTTATATTTGTATGTAAACCATTATAAAAAGCGAAGTTGACAATTATCACGTTTTTTATATGACAAACCTCATCATTCGAAATGGATTTAAAAAATACCCATAAAAGTAAAATTAACGAGTATAAATTGTCAACAGACGTATTTATCGCTCAAATAGACAACTTTACAGCTTCTACAGACACGATTCTGAAAGGAATTGACAAGCGTTATATACAATTCTATTTTTGTACAAAAGGTTCGTTGACATTTAATTTTAATAATGGTATTTATAAAATCAATTTGAACGAAGGAAAAAGTTTTTTGTTCTATTATCCGACATTAGACATTCCATTATCGCTAAATATAAATGCCGAAAGTAAGGTTTATATTGTGGTTTTGTCTATTCAGAAATTACATCAATTGTTTGCAGAATATCAAATTCAGAATAATTTGATTTCGAGCATGACGCAAGAAAAATTTTATATTGAACGCGAAATTGGTCCAGCGATAAAATTAGTTTTGAATCAAATTGAACAAATGAAACTTTCTCCACAATTTCAAAATTTATTTTTGATTGGAAAAATGTACGAATTGTTCACGCTTTATTTTTCTGAAATCGAAAGTCAAACTGAGCATTGTCCTTTCTTGAATGATGAAAATGAAGGAAAACGAATCAAAGAAATCAAAGATTATTTATTAGCTGATTTTAAAAATCCGCCAACTATCAAACAACTTTGCGAAAAATTTTCCATTTCTGAATATCATCTGAAAGAAGGTTTCAAAGAACTTTATGGAACAACTGTTTATGGTTATTTGTTGGATAAAAAACTGGAATTTGCGTTGCATAAACTAGAAGAAAATCAACAAATGGTAAAAGATATTTCGTTTGAAATTGGTTACGAAAATCCATCACATTTTATATCAGCATTTAAGAAGAAATATGGCTTAACGCCTAAACAATACATTAAACAATTTCAGTAAAAGTTTAACGATTTCTAATCTAAATATTCCGGTTTAACTACTTATAAATACTTACTTTTGTCAAATATTTATAAATAATTATGCAAAAATTTTTACTTCTTTTATTTCCTTTTGCCGCTTTTGCGCAGCAACCCGACTATTATGAAGGGATTGATTTTAAACAAAATGGAAAAACGATAAAGGAAGAATTACACGATTTAATCAATGCTACGCATCATGCAGTTAGTTATTCGCCTGGAGTTTGGAATATTTTAGATAAATCCGACTTAGATTTAGATTCGAAAGGTCGCGTTTTATTGATCTATGGTTTTACTGATAATTCTACTGTTTATGCTGAACAACGCACGCGCGATGTAAACAACAAAAACAATACTGGTGGAAATGCAAATGGAAAATGGGAACGCGAACATGTTTTTCCAAAATCATTAGCAAATCCTGTTTTAACGACTAATAATCCAGGAACAGGTACAGATGCGCACAATTTACGTGCAGTTGATAGACAATTAAATTCGACTAGAAGTAACAATGCTTATCGTGAAAAATGGGCACAGGATGTGACAGGACAAGCTAAATTGATCAATGGAGGTTTTTATCCTGGTGATGAATGGACGGGAGATGTGGCGCGAATTATTATGTATATGTATGTACATTATGGGTTGGAAACCGATCCGCAATTGGTTGCGTACAACAATACGACAACAACCAATAATGATGGAATGCCAGATATGTTTTTGAAATGGAATGTGCAGGATAAAGTATCTGAATTTGAGAAAGTTCGAAACGAAATTATTGCCGAAACACAAGGAAGTCGAAATCCTTTTATTGATAATCCGTATTTAGCAACATTAATTTGGGGCGGAGATAAAGCCGAAAATACTTGGGCTGAATTATCTGCGAACGATTACAATTATCAACAAACGCTTGTAGAAGTTTTTCCAAATCCAACAACAGATAAGGTAAAAATTAATGCGAAGAATTTTGATTATGTCAATTTATATGATTTTAATGGTCGTTTACTTGGAATTGAATTAGGTTCGGAAGTTAATTTGAAAAATTATCCAGCTGGAATGTATATTTTATCTATTCACCTAAAAGATGGAAAAATCATCACGAAAAAAGTGATTAAGAAATAATTTTAAACAAAAAATTCCAACTCTAAGAGTTGGAATTTTTTGTTTATTCATTTTAACAACCTTCGTTATACATCACGTCAAAAGAAGCTACTTTATCATTTACCAATTTGAATTGTAATATTGAACCTGCATCTTGATCTTCTACATTAAAATAACGAAAAGCCTTTGTTCTTTTATCCGTTTTATCATCATAACCATCATAAATAGAGATATTCAAGTTTTTGTATTTTGATAATAATTCATCTAATGAAGAACCAACTTTAATTCCAGACAATGTTTTAAGGCTCGAATCTGTCGATTTTACGCTATAAACAGTCAAATTATTAGAACCATTTCCATCTCCGTTCGACGTTAAACCAACTTTATACGTTACACCTTTCGAAACAATTGTCAAATCATCTTCTGGATAACCATATTCATTTAATTTCAATTTGAATTTTTGTCCAGTCAATTTTTCTAATTCAGACAATTTCATTCCAAGTTTTACGTCATTGATACGAGTTGTAGAAACTTGCGCTTGCAAAGCTATTCCAGCTATAAATGCAGCTATAAAAAACATTTTTTTCATTTTTATGTATTTAGGTTTTATTCATTATTTTAAAGTGTACATTCTTCTGGATTATAAGAACTCAATCCTATTGTTGTTACAATTTCATTTTTCAAAGAAAAAGTCAATATTACACCATTTTCTCTATCGTCAATTCTAAATTCTCTGTAATTATTATTCGATTTATCCAACAACACATTGTATTTCGACGAATAAGCTTTCCATAAATCCTCCAACGTACTGCCAATACCAATTCCAGATAAGGTTTTAATGTTTTTACTTGTTGTCGAAATAGAACTTAAATAGGTGTCATTTTCTGTTTTGCTCAAATAACCACTTCTTATTTCGATTGTGTAATCAATTCCTTTTAAAGTTATTTTCGTTTCTCCTTCATCAACAATTGCAGCAGGTTTTTTACCTAACAATTTTAATACTTCGGACGGACGCATTCCAATTTTCAACTCATTCATTCGTGTTGTAGAAATCTGACCAAATCCAACTATTGAAAGTAAGAAAAATCCTACTAAAGCTATTTTAGTTTTCATAAATATTGTTATTTAAAAAACCCGATTCATTTGACAAAACCATTTTTACGACTTTATTATTTTTTAAATAAAAATCTAATGTACATCCATTATCAAGATCATTTATTGCAAAAGCTCTGACCGATTTTGTTTCGTCATCTTCAAAAATATCTTGCACCGAAATATCATATTTTTTGTACGCTTTCCATAAATCATCCAACGAACTTCCAATTTTTATTCCTGATAAAGTCGAAAGTTGAGCGCTAACAGACGAAACCATATAGACTTCGAATTGTTTCGTTTTCAAATTTCTATAATACGAAATATGATATTTAATTCCATTCAACTCAATGTCCTGTTCAGGCATTTCAGGATTATTTACATCATAAAGAGCTAATTTATTTGGCGTTAAAGCTGCAACTTGTTTTTGTGTCATTTCGTACGAAATATCTCCAAATTTGGAAGTCGTTACTTTTTGAGCAAACATTATCGAAGTAAATAGCAAAAAGCATCCTAAAATTGAAAAAAAACGACTAAGCATAAGCATTAATTTGAGC